>CAZDMM010000059.1:0-14575 GCA_964505845.1 uncultured Caldilineaceae bacterium | reverse complement strand
ACCGGACGGATTGATGAAGCCGGCAATCACGTCACCCTGCAAAGTTACAAAGAAGGCTCGTTCTCGAAAGGCTGGACGCATATCGCCGCTACAAAGGATCACTTGCTGTTCTACAACGCTTTGACCGGAGCAGCGGCGACTGGACGGATTGATGAAGCCGGCAATCACGTCACCCTGCAAAGTTACAAAGAAGGCTCGTTCTCGAAAGGCTGGACACATATCGCCGCTACAAAGGATCACCTTTTGTTCTACAACGCTTCGACCGGAGCGGCGGCTACCGGACAGATTGATGAAGCCGGCAATCATCTCACCCTGAAAAGCTACAAAGAAGGCTCGTTTGCCAAAGGCTGGACACCCATTGCTGCTACAAAAGACCACCTTTTGTTCTACAACACTTCGACCGGAGCGGCAGCCACCGGACGGATTGATGAAGCCGGCAATCACGTCACCCTGCAAAGTTACAAAGAAGGCTCGTTCTCGAAAGGCTGGACGCATATTAACTCATCCAGGCCCTCTGGGGTGATTCAGACCCAACCGACCTTCCTGCCGCTACAAGTTGAGCTTGTGTTTGACGAACTCAATGCTGCTTGGACGACAGAGAGAGGTATCTTTCCGGATCTGGGTAACACCCGCGACGAAGTGTACTTTGTTGTGACCGGCGTGAGTGGCTCTGAAAAGGCTAGGCAGAAAATTGCCATCCCACGCGTCTCGCCTCCCCCGCCAGAAGATTACTTCCAATTCGAGACAGGGACAACTTTGCACAATATCGGAATTGTTGACCTCATGCTAAACCCCGGCGACATGGCCCTAGTGAATATTGTAATCCGCGAGCAGGATAATGCACAGCTCCCGGCCTTTTTTGAGGCGGTCCAGGCCGGGGCGGCCGGCCTGGTCGCCCTCTTCACCGGGAACCCAGTGGCGGCCGAGTTCGCCAAAGAGAAGGCCAAGAGTGCCCTCAAAGAGTTCTACACCTCCCTGAAAGCGGATCGCGATCAGAACCTCGCCGGCTTTGGGGTGCAGATGACGTACCAGGATAGGCGATTTGAAGCTAAGTGGTATGACGGGCCTACGACCCTGATTACCTCGCAGAATGGGCTTTCGGCGACGTTTGAAGCCGAAGACAGCGACGCCCGCTACACCGGACGCATCAGCGCCAGGACGTCTCAATGGAGCGGCTGGCAGCCTTTTCTCAACGTGAGCTTCATTGGCCGGCCGGCTGTGTTCTCACGAGATCCAAACGTAACTGATATCTTCGTTCGGGGAACCGACAACCGGCTGTGGCACCGACACTTGAATCGTGATCAATGGTCCGACTGGGCACGCCACGACGGGGTGGAGTTGGCCTCGTCACCCGTGGCCGATTCGCTGGAGCCGGAGCATCTCCACGTCTTTGTCCGAGGGGCCGACGGTCAACTCTGGCAAAAGGTATGGCGACCCCAGCACGGCTGGCAGGGGTGGTTCTGCTTGGGCGGCCAATTCGTGGGCGCCCCGGCGGTGCGCTCCCGCAATCCGAACGTGACCGATGTGTTCGTCCGCTGGACCGATAATCAGTTATGGCAGCGCTCGTGGGTTGGCGATCACTGGACCGAGTGGGCGCGGCACGAAGATGGGTTTGTGCTGGCCTCGTCGCCGGTGGCCGATTCCATGGCGCCGGAGCACGTCCATATCTTTGCGCTGGGCACGGATGGTCAACTCTGGCAAAAGCCGTGGTTGGCAGAGACCGGATGGCAGGGGTGGCTGCCTCTGGGCGGCAACTTTGCCAGCGACCCGACGGTCCGTTCGCGCCATTCGAATCTTACCGACGTATTCGTTCGGGGGGCCGATAACCGGTTGTGGCACAGGCAGTTTCTCAATCACTGGAAGGACTGGGTGGTGTATCAAGATGCTGAGTTAGCCTCGTCGCCGGTCGTTAACACTATAGGTCCAGAGCATATGTACGTCTTTGCTCAGGGGGCCGACGGCCAAATCTGGTTCAAGCGGTGGGGTAGGGGGTAGTTTTAGATGATTTAATCCTAACCCCTGGGAAGGGCGACCATAGCGAAAAAACTAGGCCGGAAACCGGCTCACTCATCAGCAAGGAGTGAGCCGGTTTGTAGGGCGAGAAGTCGTCCTGGGGGAACAACGCCGACTTTAATATGGTATGGCCTTACCCAACCTAACTTTTGGCAGGTGACACTTCACCCGGATTTCGATTATATTGAGACCACAAATTAAATCTTCAGTCAGGGGGGATGATTATGGACAAGCGATACTTTTCCACTGTTTTGTTTGTGGTTAGCTTACTTTTGACCGCCTGCGGGGGTGAGGCAACCCAGAGCGCCCAGAGTGTCGCTACTACCTCAGCGCCAACGATGGTCAAAACCGAACCAGCCATCGCCACTCCCATCCCACAATCAAGCCAAACTCTAACCCCGAAACCAACCAGCACCCCGGCCGTAGATTATTTACAGCAAGGAATTACCAACTTCAAAGCCGGCAATGGAGAGCAAGCTATTCGTGACTTCAGCCAAGCGATTCAGTTACAACCAGACAATCCCGAAGCCTATTTCAATCGGGGGAAAGTTTATGCTGCTGGTTACGCCATCAAACTAGCCATTGCCGATATCAGCACAGCTATTGAGTTAAAGCCAGACTATGTGGAAGCTTACTTTTATCGAGGGTTTGTCCATGTTGTTACCGGCAATCCGAAGCAAGGCATTGTTGATTTCAGCAAAGTTATTGAGTTACAGCCAGACTATGCGGAAGCTTACGCATTTCGGGGGAAAGCTTATGCTGGTTCTGGCGACCCGGAGCAAGCTATTCGTGACTTTGAGCAGTATCTTGAACTCGCGCCTGGCGCCCCCAATCGAGCAGAAGTAGAAAAGGGTATCGAGGAACTAAAAACCCAGCTAAACCCTTGATCAAGATGATTATTCTTTTGGAACTGCCTAACACCACTAAGGGGGGTGAAATGAGTTTGTCGTTCTTAATACTTTGGACCATTATAGCATTGGGTGTCTTGGACGCCTCGCTGGGTCTCGGCCTCCTGTTCCTGTTCATCCTCCGCTTCTTAAGCCAGAGGTTCTCGACGGTTCCGCTTCATACTATTGCCGCTACCATGTTTGATGTTCCCTGGGATTGTTTCTTGCTTCAGGTGCTCTATCTTTTCTTCATCCTGGTTACATCATTTGCCGCCTCTTTGGGATTCTTTATGGGTCTGGGATTAAGTGGGTCGCCTTATTATTTTGTCATGGTTGGCCCGTTCACTTTTCCGATTACAGCTTTATTTTCTATCTACGTTTTTCAGATACTGTACCGCCACGGCTCACCATCGTCCGCCACTTTGGCCCTATTTATCCCAATCATAAGTCTCTCATTGGTTATGATCGGATTTACGGGGGTGTTAGGCTCCTATCAGGAGCCTGTCTTCTACACTAGCCTGCTTCTCTTCTTGGCGGCCCTATGCCTCCTGCCTGTTTTTATTCTCCAATTTAGCCCATCGAACCCCTGTAACAGCAAAGATGGAAGGTGTTAAAGCAGTTCCAAAATTTAAATCCCCCCGGCCATCGAACTGTACAAAAAGGCTGGCTTTGTGGTTGAAGGCATCAAGAAAAAGGGGCGAAAACTTGATGGGGTCTATTCGACCCGTGTAGCGGGGAGAAATCTCTCAAAATTTTTTACCAGAGGAATAAGTTATGAAGAAGAAACTCATTATCCTGGTTGTGTTAGCGCTGCCAGGTTGCTTCACCCTATTTCTGGCCGGCCCTACCCCCACCGTTGAGGTGCGCCTGAAGCCGGTTGATCTCCCTGGAGACCTCGATCACTATCTGGCCGAGTCAGAGGCTCAATTTTCAGACCTTGTCCCCGAGACCGAGAAAACTATCATCTGGGCCAATGCCGCCAAAACCAAAACGCCGCTGGCAATCATCTATTTGCACGGCTTTACGGCCACCCGGCAAGAGGCAGCGCCGCTGTGCGACATCATCGCGGCTCGCCTGGAGGCCAATCTTTTTTATACCCGCTTGACCGGGCACGGACGTTCCGGCCAGGCTTTAGGCGAAGCCACGGCCAATGATTGGTTGAACGATACCATCGAAGCGGTGGAGATTGGCAAACGCCTGGGCGACCAGGTGATGGTGGTGGGCAGTTCAACCGGCGGTACGTTGGCCGCCTGGCAGGCTCTGCAGGCTGATGATGAGGTCGTGCTGGCCTATATCTTGATGTCCCCTAACTTTGGATTGAAAGATTGGAGCGGCCAAATCTTGGCCTGGCCCTGGGCGGAGCAGTTGGTTCCGGTCGTCGTGGGGCCGGAATATGAGTGGAAACCCCTCAATCCCAAGCATGCCACCTATTGGACGGAGAAATATCCCTCGCCCGCCCTGCTGCAGATGATGGGGTTGGTTAAGTTGGTACGGGAGTCGCCCCTGGAGCAGATTAAAAAGCCGCTGTTAGTCATCTATTCGCCCCATGACCAGGTGGTTGACCCGCAGGCTACCGAGAGAACCTTTCTCAGGTTTGGCTCCACGGTCAAAAAGCTGGTGGCTCGCCCGGAAAGCGAAAATCCGGAGCATCACGTGCTGGCCGGAGATGTTTTGGCTCCCGGCGATACCGAGGCGATTGCTGATATTATTTTGGAATTCATAGCGCAAGCGCAATAGTTGGCGCACGCCGGGAGGATTGGAGGGTTGGATGAAACGGTATCCAATCTTCCAACCTTCCACTCTTCCACACACCGCTATCCCTCACCTACCCATTACTCTTAACGCCTTAACTTCAGCAAATATCCCACCTCGGCTAGTAGCATACCGAGCACAATCAACACGCCGCCGGTGATAATCCGGCCGGTCATCAGCTCACCCACCCACCAACCGGCCAGGGCGGCAAAGACCGGCTCCAGGGTGGCAATCAAGCCCACGTGGGTGGGCGAGGCCAGCCGGGTAATCCAGGTTTGGACGCTGGTGCCCAGGCCGATAATCACAAAGCCGGTGGTCAAGACGCCCAACCAGACCACGCCAGAGGTAAGTGGGACAGCCAGCGGCTCCAGAAATAGCCAGCACACCCCACTCATCAGTGCGGCGATAAAAACGTGCAGGGCGGCGTAGGCCAACAGATTCAGGTGGGGGGAATAGCGGGCCAGCACGATGATATACAGCGCCCAACCGATGCCGCTCAGCGCCACCCATAGATCGCCGGGGGCCAGTGAAAGGTCACTCAGCCCCCCTTCCACCGAAATCAAATAGAGGCCCACAAAGGCCAGGATGACGCCCATCACGGCGGCGCGGTTGGGCGGGCGTTTTAGCAATAGGGCCGACAGCAGAGGCACGTAAACCACATTGGTGCCGGTCAAAAAGCCGGCTTTGCTGGCGGTGGTAAACTGCATGCCGTAGGATTGGGTGGCGTAAGAGCCAAAAAGCACCAGGCCGGTCAAAAACGCCGGCCACAAGTAGGCCCGGTTAACCTGCCGCCAGCCCCGCCCAACGATGAGCGCCAGTGGAATCGTCCCCAGCAGCATGCGGATGGTGTTGTAAGCAAAGGGGCCAATGATTTCCAGGGCGTCGCGGCTAAAAACAAAGCTGACGCCCCAGAACATGACTACCATGATAAAGATGACTTCGCTGAGGGGAGCCTGGTACTCGCGCCAGATGTCAGTCACGGTGGATAATGATTTAGTGGATTCCATCAAATCTCTCCTCAAAAAGAAAGCCCTCGCTATCCGGTCATTAGGATAACGCAGGGCTTCCTGGCCGACTCGTTTTGTATTTATGGTGCAAAAGCTTTGCTTTTGCGCTCCAATTATCTATTTGCGGCCCGCCACCGTGCCCAGGGCCTCACCGCCATCAATGATGTAATGATGCCCGGTGATGTAGGAGGCGTCATCGGAGGCCAAAAAGGCAAACAGGGCGGCCACCTCGGCCGGCTGGGCGTGCCGGCCAAAGGGAATGGCCTGGTTGACGGCTTGCAGCATCTCCGGGCTGTACTCCGCCTCTTGCATCGGGGTGAGCACGTAGCCGGGGCAAACCGCCGTAACCCGCACGGTGGGGGCTAACTCCAGGGCCATGCTCATGGTCAAGGCCAGCACGCCGGCTTTGGTGGCATTGTAATCGGCGTATAAAGCGTGGCCGCGCAGGGCATTGGTCGAACCCATATTAATGATGACCCCGCTGCCCTGAGCCACCATCCGCCGGGCGGCTTGCTGGGCCACATAAAAAACGCCGTTGAGATTGGTGTTGATGACCCGCTGCCACTGCTCCGGGGTAATCTCTAAAAAAGGATTTTGCACGCTGATGCCGGCATTGTTAATCAGTACATCAATACCGCCCGCCAGCTTATCCAACTGCTCAAAGGCCCGCCCCACCGAGTCTGGGTCGGACACGTCCGCCCCGATAATTCCCACCAAGCCAGGCAGTTCCTGCCAAATCCGCTGGCGGGCAGCCTCATCCCGGTCCAGCACGACGACACGCGAACCTTCTTCCAGAAATCGGGCGGCAGTTGCAGCCCCAATCCCGCTGGCTCCGCCGGTGATCAGCACGCGTTTGTTGGTCAAACCTCGCATAAGCGCCTCCCAAATATCAGGCAGACCCGCCGCCGTCTACGGCTACAATGGCTCCGCTCATAAATGAAGCATCCTCTGAGGCCAGAAACAGGGCGACTTTTGCAATTTCCTCTGGTTGGCCAATGCGGCCCATTGGCCGGTCCGAAGCGATGGCCAGGTAAGCCTCCCAGCTCAACCCCCGGCGTTTGGCGTCGTCGGGCAGCATAGGGGTATCCACATCGCCGGGGCAGATACAGTTGATGCGAATACCCTGCCGGCTGTGGTCAATGGCCATGGCTCTGGTCAGCAAAACCAGGCCACCCTTGGCAGCGCAGTAAGCCGCGGCCGCGTCACCCCCCACTAACCCCCAACCCGAACTGTTGTTGATGATAACACCGCTGCCTCGCGCAATCATAGAGGGCAAGGTATACTTTGACATCAAAAAAGCGCCCTTGAGGCTGATATCCACCGTCAGATCCCACTCCTCCTCGCTGCATGCCACTACGGTGTTAGGATAGAAGACTCCGGCGTTGTTGAAAAGGATGTCAATCTGGCCAAAGGTTTGGAGCGTCTGCTCCACTGCGCTCTGACATTCGCCAGCAAAACGCACATCGGAGTGGATAAAGAGGGCGGTGTGGCCGGCCTGCTCGATTTCTTTGGTCACAGCTCGTCCCCGTATTTCGTCACGGCCGGTAAGGGCTACTTTGGCCCCTTCTTGGGCAAAAAGGATGGCGGTGGCCCGGCCAATGCCGGAGGTGCCACCCGTGATCAGGGCAACTTTGTTTGCCAGGCGCATTTTGCCTCCTTCTGTTTCCAACTTATGGTATTTCTTTCGCCAGTAAAGCACGGGCCTGAGCGGAGTCGTGGCTAATTTGGGCCACCAACTCGTCAATCCCGTTAAATTTTTTCTCCGGGCGCAGCCGTTCCACAAATTCCAGGGTTAAGCTCTGGCCGTAGAGGTTGGCCTCAAAGTCAAAAATGTAGGCCTCGACCGTGCGCTCAGTGCCGCCAAAGCTGGGGCGAATGCCCACATTGGTCACGCTGGGAAGGTGTTGCGTGCTGCCGGGAAGCTGCACCCAGGTAGCGTAGACGCCGTTGGCAGGGAGAAGGCGTTCTCCGGGCACAGCAAAATTAGCGGTGGGAAAACCGATGGTGCGGCCTCGCTGCGCCCCCTGGATAATCTGGCTGCTAAACGAGGGATAGCGGCCCAGAAAAGTGGTTGCCCGGCGCACGTCACCCTCTAGCAGCAGTTGCCGGATGCGGGTGCTGCTGACCAATTCACCCTCAATATAGATTGGGGCAAATTCATGCAAGGTGTAATTCAGTTCCCGGCCCAGTTCGGCCAGGCGGGCCAGGTTGCCTTCGCGGTTTTTTCCCAGGGCAAAATCATGACCGGCCCATAATTCCACCAGACGCAGCCGTTCCACCAGCAGTTTCATGAAATTGTAGGCGGTGGTTTGGGCAAATTCCAGGGTAAAGGGGATGAGCAGCAAACTGTCTAAACCCAACTGCTCAAAGAGCGCAATACGCTCTTCCGGGGTGGTCAAGTGGTCGTTATTAGGCAGGTGGGGGGCCAGCACGGCTTTGGGGCGAGGATGAAAGGCCATGACCGCCGCCTGCGCGCCGCGCCGGTGGGCCGTCTGTGTCAATTGTTTAACCAATGCTTGATGGCCGCGATGAACCCCATCAAAGGTGCCGATGGTGAGCACGGTCGGGTGCTCTAATTGAACTGTAGCCAGGTCTCGAAAGATTTTCATGATCTTTGAAATACCTTTTTAGGCTGCCAGAGTTTAGCATCTGGTTCAGCCAATGTCAAAATTGCTAAAAAATCTCCACTCGCTGTGTACGCGCGCACCAGCTTTAAGTGAGACGCACCTTCAAGGTGCGTCTCACTTGATTCAAGGTCAATTTCAATTGGCCGGCCTTGTTGAACGTGCAGCGCGGCTTCTTCACTCAAAATAACCTGAGGCAGATGGGTAATCGCCCGGTCGGGGGGGTGCAGATAGCGCTGCCAGTGGGGATCATCCTCAAGCTGGGCCAGCGGGACCGCATCGGCCAGACGCCAGGGGCCGCTGGCGGTGCGGGTTAGCTCAACCAGGTGAGCGCCGGTTCCAACCGCTTCTCCCATATCACGGGCCAGGGAGCGAATGTAGCTGCCGGGTGAACAGGAAATATCCAGGGTTAAATGGGGCGGCTGCCAGGCTACCCACTCAATCTTAAAGATGGTCACCGGACGCGGCTCAAGTTCAACGGTTTGTCCGGCTCTGGCCCGTTTGTACAAAGGCTGCCCATCTTTTTTGATAGCGGAGAACATTGGGGGGATTTGGGCCAGGTGGCCCACAAAGGCCGGTAAAACCTGGCGCAGGTGGTTTTCGGTCAGGCCGGAAATATCTTTTTGGGCCAGCACCCGTCCCTCGGCATCCAGGGTGTCGGTGGCCAGCCCAAAGCAAAAGGTGGCCCGGTACTGCTTGTGGCCGGACACCAGATATTCAATCAAGCGCGTGGCCTGTCCCAGGCACACCAGCAAAACCCCTGTAGCCAGGGGATCCAGCGTGCCGGCGTGCCCTACGCGGCGCTGTCCGGCCAATTTGCGTATCCGGGCCACCACATCGTGCGAGGTGATGCCCCTGGGTTTATCAATATTTAACAAGCCAGAAATTGGAGGCGTGAAAGTAAGTTTTGCCACAGATTATAAATCTGATCCGTTCCCTCAGAACGCTTCAGATATCAGATCTCATCTTCTCCCTCGCCCGGTGCAGATGGAGAACTTTCGTGTTCAATCTTATCTAACAGCGCCTCAATGCGCATCCCCTGCTCCAGCGAGGTGTCAATCTTAAAGGTAAGTTCAGGGATATATCTAAGCGAGAGGGAGTGCCGCAAGATACTGCGAAAGTAACCGGCCGCGCTGGCCAGGCCGGCCAGCGCGCTTTTGGCCTCCGCTTCATCGCCTAGGACGGTTACGTACACGCGCGCCTGGCGCAAATCGGGGCTAACATCCACCCCGGTGACGGTGACAAAGCCCAGGCGCGGGTCTTTAACCTCACGCTGAAGCAATTGGCTAATTTCTTCGTGCAGCAGTTCACCAATCTGCCGCTGGCGCCGGCTGCTCATGGCTTAGTTGACACGCTCTTTCACGTAAGCTTCAATGATGTCGCCCACCTGGATTTCGTCAAAACCATCTACCCCAATGCCGCACTCAAAGCCGGTGGCCACCTCGCGGGCATCCTCGGTAAAGCGTTTGAGCGAAGAAATTTTGCTTTCATGCAACATCTTGCCGCGCCGCCAAACTCGGGCCAGGGCATTACGGGTAATGTTACCTTCCAGGACGTAGCAGCCGGCGATATTACCCTTTTTGGCAATTTTGAACACGGCCCGAACGTCGGCCCGGCCAATGGTTTTATCGGCATATTCCGGCTCAAGCAGCCCTTTCAAGGCTTTGTCCACATCGTCAATGAGCTTATAAATAACATCATACAGGCGAATATCCACCCCGTTGGCTTCGGCCAGGCGGTGCGCCGCCGGGTCTACAGTAACGCTAAAACCGATGACGATGGCCCCGGAAGCCACGGCCAGGTTGATGTCTGACTCTGAGATATTGCCGGTTCCTTCCATCAGGAGCTTGATTTTGAGCTTGTCATCGCCCAATTCTTTGAGCGAATTGATAATCGGCTCCAGGGAACCTTGCACGTCAGCTTTGAGAATGAGGTTGAGGGTTTGGTCGCCGTTTTCCTGGGTTTTGCTAAAAAATTCTTCCAGGGAGATGGGCCGGGCAACCGTAGCTTTTTGGGCGTTTTGGGCCGACTTGGCTTTGCGTTCTTCAACCATCGCCTTGGCAGTTTTCTCATTTGCGACCACTTCAAAAAATTCGCCGGGTTCAGGCACTCCGGCCAAACCCAGAATAGATACCGGCACGGCCGGCCCGGCCGATTTGATGCGTTTACCTTTGTCGTTGAACATGGCCCGGATGCGGGAATATTGCGAGCCGATGACGATCAGGTCGCCCACGTTGAGCGTGCCGTTTTGGACCAGCAGGGTGGCAGAAACGCCGCTGCGTTTATCAACCTGGCCTTCAATCACCACCCCTTGCGCCGGGCGGTTGGGATTGGCCTTAAGCTCAGCCACATCCATAACTAAAAGAATATTTTCCAGCAGGTCATCAATGCCCCGGTTTTCTTTGGCCGAAACAGGCACGCAGATAATATCGCCGCCCCAATCTTCTACCACCAGCCCAATATCGGCCAGGCCCTGTTTAACCCGGTCGGGGTTGGCATTGGCTTTATCAATTTTGTTCATGGCTACCACTATAGGTACTCCGGCTGCCCGCGCATGTTCTACGGCCTCGCGTGTTTGCGGCATCACGCCGTCGTCGGCGGCTACTACCAGCACCGCCAGGTCTGTCACCTGCGCTCCGCGAGCGCGCATGGCGGTAAAAGCGGCGTGGCCGGGGGTATCCAGGAAGGTGATCGGGCGGTCGCCCAGGAAAACCTGGTAAGCGCCGATGTGTTGGGTAATGCCGCCTGCTTCGCCTTTGACCACCTGGGTTTTACGGATGGCGTCAAGCAGCGTGGTTTTTCCGTGATCCACGTGGCCCAGCACCGTCACCACCGGCGGGCGTGGTTTTAAGTTTTTGGGGTCTTCGTTAGCAATCAAACGGCGTTGAAAGGGAACGTTTAGCTCTTTTTTAACGGGTTCTGCTTCTACCGGCTTGGGGGCCATAATCTGGTAGCCCATGCTTTCGCCGATGATTGAAACGGTATCGAAATCAATTTGTTGATTGATATTGGCCATCATGCCGTTATTCATCAGTTCTTTGATGATTTCGATGGGACTGACGGCCATCAATTTAGCCAAATCTCTAACAGTTATCACCGGTGGCACTTCTATTGTTTTGCCGTTAGCTGTCACCGCTTCTTTTACTTTCGGTTTTTGAGGAACGCCAACTGTCATAATAACCACCTCTTTCCAAATTTTGTGAGCAAACATGCCTGAACAGGTTTGCAACAACAATAATTACCAGGGCCGCCTGGTTATTCTGGCAACCAAAACCGGCAGCGAATATCTACCCATCGTTATCTGCCGGGCCAAATTGCCTGGACAACGCAAAGTAAGCTGCCTGATTAAACGACAACCTGCGACGGCGCTGGTAAAATTTATTAAACTAAGTTAGTTTTTTGAGGTGATAAAATATGCCGGGGAGAATTGGCTTGGGCAGAGGGGAAAAAGGTTAGGTTAACTCCTCATAAAGCCTCACTCCACACGTTTTTTAGATACGTGTTCACCGTTCATATTCCTTTATCAGCCTCAAACCGCTGGTGCGGTTTTGGGTTAAGTGAGACATCCTTTCCCTTAGGATATACTCTAAAAATCATTTCATTTTTGTTAGTTCAGCTTGAAGTTGCGCTTGTAAAGTGATAATCTGTTCTGTAGTGAGAGTAACTCTAAGTGCCTGAGCCAGACGCTGCTTTTGTAAGCCTTTTTCCCAACAGCTTGCCTGCCGGCACAAATAAGCGCCGCGCCCGTTGGCTTTGCCGGTGGGATCAACAATAAAGTTACCCTCCGGGGTGCGCACCACGCGCAGCAATTCACGTTTATCTTTTGTTTCTCGGCAGGCAATGCAAGTTCGCTGGGGTTTGTGTTTTGGCCGGTTCATCCTTATTCGTCTTCAAAATCTAACCAACCCCGGCGACCGGGTTTGCGGCGCCGGTCTGTGACCACCTGCCCCAGCCGCTCATCGTAGACCAGGTTGCGCTTCTTTTGGCGGCCCTTCTTTTTACCCTTGCCTTTGCCCAACGAGTCGTCAGCGTCTTCCTCCTCTTCGCTCCACTCCTCGACCCCTTCCGCTATGCCCTCAACGGTAAAGAGTTCCAGCTCAGGTTCAAGTTCAGGTTTGACTTCAACCTCAGCCGGGGTTGCTTCTCCCTCTTCCACAACCATTTCGGGTTGAGGTTCAGCCTCAGAAGCCAGCGCTACCGGCTCGGCCACTTCTTCGGCTACGGCAGCCATGACCGGTTCAGGTTCAAGGCCGGGTTCAACCTCGGCGACGGGTTCTGGAAGAGTTGGTTCGGCTTCGGCTGCTTCATCTTGCGGTTTTTGGCCGGTTAAGATGGCTTCTGCTTCAGCCAAAATATCTCTGGCTTTGCCGGCTTGCCGGGCTGCTTCGGCTTCGGCCGCCAGCCTGGTTTTTTGTTCTCGCCGCATGGCCAGCTCGGCCAGGTGCACCGACTCGATGGCCTGGCTCAACACGTTGAGCTCAGCATCGCTGTAATCAAGCGGCTGCTTGGTTTGATGAATACTGGCCGACAGGTTAAAGATTTCCGCTTTGTTAGCCAGCCGCTCACGTAACACTTTATCTTGTCTCAGCTTGTCCAGAGTTTCAGCCATAGCTTCACTGGCGCTTTTGATATCAATGCGCCAGCCGGTCAGCTTGGCGGCCAGGCGGGCATTTTGGCCTTCTTTGCCGATGGCCAGCGAAAGCTGCTTGTCAGGCACCACCACCACAGCCGTTTTGCCTTTTTCATCGGTCAGGATGACATTCATGACTTTGGCCGGGCTGAGAGAATTGGCAATAAAGTAAGAAAGATCGGGGTTCCACTGCACCACGTCTATTTTTTCGCCATTTAATTCGTTGACGATGCTTTGGATACGGGTTCCGCGCATGCCGACGCAGGAGCCAACCGGGTCAACCCCTTCTTGCAGGGCGGCTACGGCTACTTTGGAGCGATAACCGGCCTCGCGGGCAATAGATTTGATTTCTACGGTACCGTTATAAATTTCCGGCACTTCTACTTCTAGCAGGCGGCGCAACATATTGCGATGCGTCCGCGAGACGATGATTTCCGGGCCACGGCTGGCTTTTTTAACGGCAGCTACATAGGCTCGCAGCCGCTGGCCTTCGCTGTAACGCTCGGTGGGTATTTGCTCGGTGCGTGGTAAATAGGCTTCCACCTTACCCAGCGAGAGCGTCACCTGGTGGGAGTCAATTTTATGCACGGTTCCATTAACAATTTCACCTTCGCGCTCGGCATAGGTGTTGTAAAGGGCATCCCGCTCCGCTTCACGGATGCGCTGCAAAATCACCTGTTTGGCGGTTTGAGCCGCAATCCGGCCAAAGTCGTCCTCCGGCGTGCTGTCAATGGCCAGCAGTTCCCCGATTTTAATCTTAGGGTTGATGGCTCTGGCTTTTTCAAGCTCAATTTCGTTTCGTTCGTCTTGAACCGTCTCAACCACCAATTTTTCAATAAAGACGGCTGCTTTGCCCGTTTTTGGGTCAATTTGAGCGGTAATTGAGTGGTTTCCGGTGTAATTCCGTTTGAATGCTGATACAAGCGCCACCTCTACCGCTTCTAGCACCGTATCGGCAGGTAGCTGCCGCTCATGGCATACTTGGTTGATAGCGAGCAAAAGCTCTTTAAAATCTTTCTTCACTGGTACTTGCGCCTCCTGGATCAGGCACATGCTACAATATAAAAAAGTGGGGAGACCCCACTTTTCTCGTCCACGCCTGTTCCCTTAAACGTTGGAGATTATAGCATGAACTTTGCCGGGTGGCAAGTGACCTATAATGAAGTTTGGCGACCAAATTCGATGGTATAATTGGAGGGCTGGAGGACGGCAAATTTTGTATCCACCCCCCCAGCCTGCCAAATTTCTACGTCATTGCTTTAAGACATTCAGCCGCTTTCAATCATCCAGGCGGCGATACAGAACAAAATTCCAGGTGGGCCTGGCCGCATCAAAGGGAAATTGTATGGCCGGGGCTGCCGGCCGGTTGGCCTCATCTACCAGTTGCAAACTCCAAACGCCGCTGGGCGAGTTTGGAACCGAAAATTTTACATTGCCGCCTTTGTACTGCCTGGCGCCGCTGTTGACCGTCCAATCTCCGGCGCTGACCTGGCTTTCAACCGTTAAGCCACTGCTGTGGCTGCCTATCACTCGATAACCACTCAGGGGTTTATTTTTGGCATCGGTGATGGCTATATACACATCAAAATCAAGGTGGTTGGTTTCGAAGCTCTCGGTTTCGGTGATGCTAAAGGGGAAACTGGGCGGTGGCGGGGTAGGGGT
>CAZDMM010000058.1:0-18437 GCA_964505845.1 uncultured Caldilineaceae bacterium | reverse complement strand
CCCAGGGCGGTTTGAAAGCGCGGGGCCACCCGGTCGGCGCGACGGGTTTGTACCAGATTGTAGAAGCGGTGCAGCAGTTGCGCGGTCAGGCCGGGGAAAACCAGGTCGCCAATGCTCGCCTGGGGATAACTCAAAACATCGGCGGCAGCGGCGCAACCATTGTGACCCATATTTTGGAGAGAGTAGATTCATAACCAGAGACTAGCGATTGGAGATTGATTAATCTCTAATCTCCAATCTCTAATCTATCATTTCATCAAGGAGAACTTATTATCATGTCTACCGAAATTGCTCAACACTGGCGCTTAAAGGCCCAACGTTACCAACTGGTGGGCGAAGTTTGCCCCAACTGTAACGGCAAAATTTTCCCACCGCGCGATGTTTGCCCGCACTGCGCCGAGGGGCCGGCCCAGCCGCCTTTCAAATTTAGCGGCTTAGGCCACGTTTATTCTCACACCACCGTTCACAAGCCCCCGGAGGGTTATGAGGAGATGGCTCCCTATACTGTCGCCCTGGTAAAGCTGGAAGAAGGCCCGCTGATCACAGCTCAATTGACCGACGTAGATAATAATGAAGTTGAAATCGGCATGCCGGTGGAGATGGTGACGCGCAAGCTGCGCACCCAGGGGGATGAAGGGCTGATTATTTACGGCTACAAATTCCGCCCGCGCCTGGTTCCGGCGTAAGTCAGCTTAAAAAACTTTCTACATTAGCCAAAAAGTGGGGCACGGCCTCACAAATGTAATCCACCACGCTCATGCCATAAGCAGCCAGGGCCGCGTAGTCGTGCTGGTAATTGGGTACGGCTTCCCAGGCATCCAGGATGGGCTTGGCCTGGCCAAAGCAGATTTGGTTGAACAGGGGCGCTTCACAGCCAAACTGCTCTCGCAGAAAGGTTTGATGGTCCAGGCCCATAGCCACGGCCAGGTCGGTTTGAGCCAATATCTGGGCGGTGAGGCGCCGCTGCCGGTGGGCAGAAGGGTCAAGGCCGTGTTGGCGGAGCCGTTCCAGCACAAAGGGAACCATGGCCTGGGGGATCGCCTCGGTGCCGGCGGAACCGACGCGATAAGGCGGGTTTGCTCCCAGTGCCGCGTTGAGAGCGTACTCAGCCGTCATGCTTCTAAAGATGTTGCCGGTGCAGACAAAAAGAATTGACTTCATATTATAAGCAAACCTTCCCGGAAGTTGGATTTAGCTTCTGGGAAGGTAATTGCAATACCCTCAATCAACCAATGATATAGTCACGCCCGGATAGGTGGGTGGGGGGGCGTCGGGATTTTGGAATAACCAGCGCAGCAAATCCTGGTAAAAGCGAAACAGCGGTATTTGTTGCGCTACTTCCTCTCGCACCTGCTCCCGGTGGAGCTTAAAAGTGTTGTGACTCTCTTTGGTCAGCAATTCTCGCTCGTGCAGAAAATTGCCCAAAGGCTGCACCTGAATCTCAAAGGTTTTGCCGGCCCACTTCACCACCGATTTGACCCCTTCCCAGCCGCTTTGTTTTTGTTGGTTGGGGGCTAGGTAATCCTTAACTTCCACAAAACTTAAGCGCCGGGTCTCCGGGCCGGGTTGGATTTGGCAGGCTTGCAAATCGGCCTCCGGCCAGGTCAGCTCAATCAGGGCGCTTTGCACCTCGCGCGCCTCGCGCCACTCGCCCACCACAATTTTAATCCCAAAAATATCTTTGACATAGCGGCTCAAGTGGCGCAATTTTTTATCCCTGGCCACAATATCGTCCAGGTGAAAAATTTCATCCACCACCTTGTTCCAAATCTCTTCCTCTGCTTTGATGCGGCTGATAATGCGGTGGATGCCGTGAGGGTTGGCTTTGGTGGGCTGATAATCCACCATACTGGCTACCACATTGGCCCTGCTCCAGGCGCTGCCATCAAAGAAGCGCAGCTTTTTGAGCTGGCGGTTGCCCAGGTCAATATCGGTGCTGGCGTACAAATCCGGGGCCGAAACGCCCCGGATGATGGTGAAACGCTCTTTGGTGGTTTCAACTTCACCAATCACCACGCTCTGCATCTGGTATGAAACCACCAGCGTGTCGCACAGCAGTTGGCACAGGCGGTGCAGCTTTTCCTCCCCATGCCGGATCATATTGGCAAAAGCCTGGCGCACCTCCTCCAGGTGAGAGCGCGAGAAGTAAAGCCGGTGAGTAGTGGTGGGGTTTTGCATCAACTCCAAGCTGAGGCGCTGCAGCCGGACAACCAATTCATTTAAAATTGGCTCGGTGGTAATCATCCACAGCGGCGAACGAGGCGGAGTATAGCTGTCTGTCAGGCCCCAAATTTGGGGGTCAAAGCCGGTTTCCAAACTTACCCCAACACTTGATTTAGATAAAAACTTTTGAGGTGACGACATTGGCACCCTTTCTCCTTAAATTGTTAGATTCAACATGCTTAAATTGTAGCCTGAATTTAAAAATTTTCTAAGAACGTGTTTCTTAAATGGCTTTGGGACATTTTTAGGCGCAGAAACCGGGTTTTTAAGCCTTAAAATGGCTGTCTCTTTGCCCAAAGTATGGTCGAATAGTTCTCAAAAACCCGGTTTCTTTTTTAAGAAACACGCTCTAACGCCGCCAGGTAAGCTTCACGGGTTTCTACCCGCTGAAAGGTGGACAACGGCAGGACTTGGGTGATTTCACGCTGGGCCAGTTCAGCGTCGGTGGGCAGGTCTTCTACCATCAGGATACGAGTGGGTTCGGTCATCGAGCACCTCTTTGGTGTTATTATACCCTAAAAGATAAGGAATTTGGATTAAACGTAGAGGCTTTTGCCTGGCCTATCCCCAGTGTAATATAATTCCTCACCCAAACATAGTGACAAATTTCATTCTTGTCAAGACAATTGTCATCTTTGGGGGCGCGTCTAAAATTTTTGGCAAGGCCCGTAGACGCCAGAACCAAAAGCCCCTATGAGCAGGTGGGCGGTATAGGTCTGCTTACCCAAACGATGACCAAATAAGGAGAACTAACATGTCTGAAGTGACGCCTGACAATTTTGAGGTGCATGACCCGGCCATTCTGGCCCAGGCCAGGGCCATCCTGGATGCTAGCGAGTCGCCCCGCGCCTGGGCGCAAGCGGTGGTTGATGCGGTCAAACGGAACGAAACCTGGCGCGGCCAGCGCTGCATCAATCTACTGGCCCCCGAAGCCCCCACCAGCCCCACCGTGCGGGCCTTGCTGGCCTCAGAAATCGGCACGCGGGCGGCCGAGGGACACATTGGCCGGGTGAATCGCTGGTTTGCCGGCACGCAGCACATTGACGAGGTGGAAGCCCTGTGCGTGGAACTGCTCAAAACGGCCTTTCGCTGCCGCTACGCCGACCATCGCCTCATGGGCAGCATGCTGGGCAACCTGACCGTGTACCACGCCCTGACCCAACCCGGCGACGTGATTATGTCGGCCGCCCAGCCGTTTGGGGGCCACTCCAGCAACCGGGCCGATGGGCCGGCCGGCACGCGCGGGCTGCGCATTGTGGATGTGCCTTTTGACCCGCTGGAATTGGAGGTTGACCTGGACGCCTTTGCCAAAGTGGCCCGTGAAGTTCGCCCCAAAGTGGTGGTCATGGGCATGTCTATGACCCTCTTCCCCCTGCCGGTGCGCCAGATGAGCCAGATTGTGGCCGAATGGGGTGGAAAATTCATCTACGATGGGGCGCACCAGGCCGGGTTGATTGCCGGGGGGCAGTTTCAAGATCCGCTCAATGAAGGCGCGGCGGTGCTGACCGGCTCGGCGGGCAAAACCTTTAGCGGCCCGCAAAGCGGCATGATCATGTGGAATGACCCGGCCCTGACCGAGCCGCTGACCGGCGCTATTTTCCCGGCCCTGGTGGCCACCCACCAGGTTAACCGGGTGGCGGCCCTGGCGGTTTCCGCCGCCGAGATGATTGAGTACGGCCGGGTTTACATGGCCCAAATTGTCAAAAATTCTCAGGCGTTAGGCAAGGCCCTGGATGAGCGAGGCGTGCCGGTGTGGTGCAGCCACAAGGGTTACAGCCAGAGCCACCAGGTGATTGCCAATGTCAAGCAGTTTGGCGGCGGGCTAGAAGTGGCCCACCGGCTGGCCCAGGCCAATATTATCACCAACAAAAACCTGATTCCCGGCGACCGGCCCGAAGATTGGGATCGTCCCAGCGGGCTGCGGTTGGGAACCATTGAGGTGACGCGCCTGGGTATGCATGAGCAAGACATGGCCGCCATCGTCGATTTCATCGCCCGGATTCTGGTGCGGGGCGAAGCGCCGGAGGTGGTGGGCCAAGAGGTGGTGGACTTTCGCTTACCCCACCAAACGGTGTACTATAATTTTGATAACGGCTGGCCGGCATGGATAAATGTACCCGGAGATTGAGATTGACATGTGCAGGGTTAAACGTTAAACGTTGAACGTTTAACCTCACACCCGACACTTGATACTCCTTTGAAGGAGATACTTTTATGTACACCACCCTCATTTCTAGCATCGAACTCAACCGGCGCCTGGGGCAGCCCCATTGGGCCATCCTTGATTGCCGTTTTAACCTTGATGACACCGAGTGGGGCCGGCGGGAATACCAGCAGGCTCACCTCCCCGGCGCGGTCTATGCTCACCTGGATGAGCATTTCTCCGGCCCGATTATCCCCGGTCAAACGGGCCGCCACCCCCTGCCGGAGGTGGAAGTTTTTGCTCAAACGCTGTCGAGTTGGGGGATTGACGCCAACACCCAGGTGGTGGCTTACGACGCTGCCGGCGGCGATTTGGCCGCCGCCCGGCTGTGGTGGATGCTGCGCTGGCTGGGTCACAACGCCGTCGCCGTACTGGACGGCGGCTGGGCCGGCTGGCAGCGCCAAGGATTTTCGACCCGCAGCGGGGTGGAGTCGCGCCCGGCCCGGCAATTTGCGGCCCGGCCCCGGCCCGAACTGGTCGCTACGGCGGAAGAGGTTGAGGCCATACGCAGTGACCCCGCCTTCCGCCTGTTCGACTCGCGCAGCGAGGCCACCTATCGCGGCGAAGGCCCATCGTATGACCCGATTGTTGGCCACATTCCCGGCGCTCGCTCCACCCCGCGCAGCGAAAACCTGGATGCCAACAATGCTTTTCGCTCCCAAGCGGAACTGCAAACTCGGTTTCAAACCCTGCTGGGGGATGTTCCCGCCGAGCGCACCATCTTTTACTGTGGTTCCGGCGTCACCGCGGCCCATAATGTACTGGCCCTGTATCACGCCGGCCTGGGCGAAGCCCGGCTGTACGCCGGCTCGTGGAGTGATTGGATTCTGGATCCGCGGCGGCCCATTGCGCGGGAGTAAGGATCTGCCCCAATTTTGATAGAAAGATAACAGGTCAAGAGATCCCGCCGCCAGCGCCGCTGTGTTTACTTCCTCCATCGCTGCTGCCCCCGGCCTCAAACCGCAGGGGGGTTGGCGCAGCTTGTTGACCCAGATCGGCATAATTTGGACTGATTTGGACTACGGCTACCGTCCACAAATATTGGCCGCTGCGGCCCCGCACTCCTGCCGCGTCTTTAATGTTGGCGCTCAAACGATAGCGGTTTTCACCAATTTGCATAATCCGGCCATTTTGGTTGTCCTCTAGGGCATTGTGTACCCCGGCCAGCGGCTCGCCCTCGCGCCAGACGCGCACCTCAAAGCCAAATCCAGGCGGCAGGTTGCCAATCCATTCCCACTCAAAATCGGTTGGGCCATAAGAAGGTTCATCTAAGGATAAGGGTTTCAGCAGCGTGATGACCCCCGTTGGAACAGCCGGGGTTGGAGAAGCGGTAGGCGTAAAAGCTAGCGGCTCCGGCTCCGGAGAAGGGGTGCTGGTTGGTGTAGAGGTAGGCGGCGCGGCGGTCGGGGTTGGCGTAGCGGTAGGTGGTAAGGAGGTGCTGGTTGGCGTAGAGGTAGGCGGCTTTGGCGTGGGTGTGGCTGTGTTCGTCGGGGTGGTGGTGGTCAGGGTTGGGGTATCGGTAGGGCCTGGCGCTGCGGCGACAAGGGATCTGGTGACAGTTGGACTCACCTGGACTGCGCCAAAACCAAAGGCTCTGCCACCCCATACCAGGGCGATAGTAGCAATGCCGGCGCCCACCACAGCCGGCCAGATAGAGTTGCGCCAGGAGCGGGCCGTCTGCTCCTTTGATCTTTTCTCTGGAGGCAGGGATAGCGGTGAGGAGGAAGAGGACGTAAATCCGCTCATTTCTTGCGGGAGGGATTGAAACTGCGGGAGAGGAGGCGGCTCAGAAGCATCCAGAGCAATATTAGCCGTTCTTTTAGTGTCCCATGCAATCAGCGGTTCCTGATAAGCCTCGTCGGCCAGGGCTATTTTTAAGGCCGCGCTAAAATCTGAGGCGCTGTCATAGCGCTGCAGCGGGTTGACCGCCAGGGAGCGCAGGATTACCTGGGCTACACTTTCGGGAATAGAGGCATTAAAGAGGCGGGGAGAGGGCGCTGGCTGAGTGGTCCGCCTCATCAAGATACCCCAGGGTGTTGCGGCGTCATGGGGTATAGTCCCGGTCAATAACTCATAACAGACGAGGCCCAAAGCATAGATATCGCTGCGATGATCAATCTGCTCTCCTCGCGCCTGTTCCGGCGACATGTAAGCCGGAGTACCGATCGCTTTGCCGCTTCCGGTCAGCCTGGTATTGGCCTCGGCAGCTTTAGCCAGGCCAAAATCCGACAGCAGCGCCCACCCATCATCCAAGAGAATATTGCTCGGCTTGACATCCCGGTGAATTATCCCTTTTTTGTGGGCATAAGTTAAGGCGCCCGCTACCTGGCTTATCAGATTAAGGGCTTGCTCGGGGTCGGGATGGCGGCGTATGAGATGGCTCAAAGTTTGAGCGCCTTCCACGTACTGCATCACAATGTAATAATAATCTCGATCTACCCCAAAATCGTGAACGGGCAGGATGTTGGGGTGATGCAGCCGGGCAATTGATTTGGCCTCGCGTTGAAAGCGTTTGATAAAACTATCGCTTTTGGCCGCAAAAGAAGGCAGCAGCACCTTAATAGCCACGAATCGGTCCAGGCTAGGCTGGTAAGCCCTGAAAACGGGCGCCATACCACCCTGGCCTATTTTGGTTATGATCTGGTAGGGGCCTAGCTCTGCGCCAATTAATTCGTCCATAAGCTCAATTGCAGAATATCCGCCGTGTTACCGTCGCCCCGGCCACGGCATCGTTAAAGGTTCCTTGCAATACCCCACACTTGTTGGTCTGAGCCACTATTTTATAGGTACCGATGGCCGGAAAAGTGCCACATATCTGGGTAACATTATTAGCAATAGGCCCACAACTCAGCAGTTCTTGACCGCTCACATTCAGCACCCGGACAGAACTGATACCGTTGGTATTGACGCTCTCTATTCTAAGCTGTGTTTGCGCTTCAGTTTTAAATACGACAGGCAGGTAAGATAATTTTGGTGCATTATTGGAAACAACGGTCACTATGGGCGATTGCCCTGCAACCGGTGAGTTGTTGTCCGCCCCCACAGAATAATTAGAATTGGTGATGGTAGCTGTTGCGGTTACGGTAAAGGTCAACTGGAGGTTGGTGTTGGGCGCAAGTGAAGGAGCCGTCCATTTGACCACATTGCCAACTTTTGTCCCGCCGCTGACGTAGTTAGCCCCGGCGGGGATGGTATCACTGATGACCAGATTGGTGGCGCTAATTGCGCCGCTGTTGGCAACCGTCAAGGTATAGTTAATGGGCTGGTTGGTCATAGCAAAGGTCGGGCCGCTCTTGGTGATGGTGAGATTGGGCGCCGGCTGGCAGACCGTAAACTTTGAGGCGTTGCCAGGGCTATCGTAATACAAATTAATATTGACTGATTCCAGCAGGTCTGGTTTGCCGGAAATAATCATCAAGAGGCGATGCGAGGCCGGGATGGACGACAGCGCAGGGGTGATGCTAAATTCTATTTCATTTATGGTGTTTGAGATGAGGGCAAAGTCATAAACGGAGCCTAGAGAAGTTTTGGCATTGTTGGTGGGGTTGTAGTCAAATAGTTCAATCCGGAACGTAGCGTTCAAGTTGTTTGTTTGTATCCAGATTGAGCCGATGAGCAGACCCGACAGGCTAAGGTTAGCGGCTAGAGGCGGGTCGGTGTAAAAGCGGTCAATTTCTGTGAAGGACGGAAGTAAGGCTAATGATTTGTTGGTCACAGCCGGGAGACTGGCGGTGGGCAAAGTGGTATTGGCAATTTTCTGGACCCCATCTCCCAGTATCCCCCCACCCACATTGACTGTATTGCGGCGAAGGTAATAGGTGTTGCAAGCCGAGGAGTCGGCTGCGTTAATGGCCTTGCCAGAAACCATCGCCGGAGGTAAATTTTTCAGGCTTTTAGCAACATTTAGTTTAGGGGGAATTTTTGGCGAGAGACCTGCTGTTGGTTGGGCCAGCGCCACACTATCCCCAAATAAACCCAGCAGCAGACCGGCGCTGGCGATCAAGCTAAATAATCTCCCCCTGCTCAAGCTCCATGTACGATAACCTTGACAGGGTACCGCTGCACCAAATGTAAGAGCGCCTAATATAATAATCTGTAGAACGTTTTGAGGCTGATAAGGCAACATGCAGAAGTCCGTGATGAAGATACGTTCTTGGTATTATTATAATTGTTGTTATTATAATATCACAAAGCAGTTTGAATTTAGTTTGAATTTTTGGGTACAAAAACAGTACTTTTGGCCCCTTAAAAGCTTTTCGTAGGTATATGATTTGGGTGTGTTTCAAATGGGTAAAATGGTATTTTCTACCCTATCGCAAAGACATAAGGATGCCTTAGCCCCCCCCTTTTTGGCGCAGTCGAGCGGCGGCTTCGGCCAGCCGGCCCACATCTGGTTTGCGCTTGCGGTTAGATTTCTCCTCTGCCCCTGGGTCAACCGGATGCTTGCTGCCATCGGGCATGATGGCCCCGGAAAGTGTTTTGACGCTGCTCAACTGCTCCTGGCTCAGGGTGGCCTCGCGCAGATTGGCCTCACTCAAATCGGCGTTGCTCAAATCGGCGTTGCTCAAATCGGCGTTGCTCAAATCGGCCCGGCTCAAGTTAGCATTGCTCAGGGCCACTTTTTCCAGCCGGCTGTGGGTTAACTTGGCCCCGCTCAACTTGGCCCCGCGAAAAGAAATATGGCGCAGTTCAATCCCCTGCAAGTTGGCCTGAGTCAAAATGGCCTCATCAAAGATAGCCCCACCCAAAAAAGTTTTGGTTAAATCAAGGCGGTTTAAATCGGCCCGGCTTAGATTAGCCTCGCGCAAATTGGCGCCGCTCAAGTCGGCCCCGCCGAGCTGGCTGCCGCTGAGGTCGGCCTGGCTTAAGTTGGCTTCTTTCAAGTTGGCCTGGCTGAGGTCGGCCTGCTGCAAACAGGCCGACCGGAGATTAGCTTTGGCAAGATTGGCCGCCTGCAAATCGGCCCCGGAGAGATTGCTGCTGTGCAGGTCGGCCTCGTTGAGGGTGGCATGGTCTAGCCGGGCATGGCGCAGCGAAGTTTGGCGCAGATTGGCCCCTTGCAGGTTAGCCTGGCTTAAGTTGGCCGTCTCCAGGCGGTCGCCGGCCAGATTGGCTCCACTCAGTTTGGCTTTGCTTAGGTCAGCGCCGTGCAGTTTAGCGCCCAGCAGATTGGCTTGATTCAGATTGGCCTCGGCCAGGTTAGTCCGCAGTAAATTGGCCCGGCTTAAATTAACCCCGCTCAAATTGGCCCCGGCCAGATTCACGCCCCGCAGGTCAACCTGCTGTAAATTGACCTGGCGCAAATCGGCCTGGCTCAGGTTGGGGATGACGCCTTCAAAGCGAGCCGATTTGATCAAATTAATCACTTCGTCACGTTGCATCTTGTCCTCCGTCGCGGGTGGTGGTAATTAGTAACTGGTAATTGGTGATTAGTAATTTGCCAAAGGCGCGCTGCCGAAGGCGCGCAAAGCGAGCACAATCACCAATTACCAATCTCCAATTGCTTCCTAAGATTCAGTATAACAGTATTTGCCAAAAAAGGTCAAGGCGGGCTGAATTGATACGCGCCGTTATTGAACAAAATAAAAAAACTCCGGCGTTCCGGGTCGTGCCACACCGAACCGCCTGTAAAGTCTTGGATCAAAGGCGAGAGGCTCTTTTCCTCAGCCGTGGCCCAGCCGAGCGTGTCGCGCACGCCGGGCTGAGTGCGCCAGGTATTGCCAAAGCCTCGCACCGGCTGGTAAAGCCCCGCCGGGGGAACAATGGCCGGGTCAAAGGCCGGATCGCCCTCGCGCCAGGTATTGCTGGCCGGCGACCAGGTTCCGTTGGAGCGCAGAACATAAATCAAATTGGTGTCGGCGCGCCAGAGCATGAAGCCGTTTTCAAAAGGTTCCCAGGCGGCTGCGGTTACGGCGGCTTCGGCCCGCGGACAGCCCAAACCGGTACGGTCGGGCTGGGTGTTTAGATAGAGCGCCAGGGTGGTGGCGATGGGCTGCGGGCAAGGTGTGGCCGAAGGCGTGGGAGTGGGGGTAGAGGTCGGCCTGGGCGAGGGCGGCTGGGTGGGGAGGACTGCCGCCGGGGTCGCGCTTGGCGTCAACGTGGGTGAGGGGGCCAGAGTGGGCGTGTCGCTGGGCGGCGGGGGGGTAAGGGTTGGCGTTGGAACCGGGGTAGAGGTAAAGGTGGGTAAAGGAGTGGCGGCCGGGGTGGCGGTAAAGGTAGGTTGAGAATTGAAGGCCAGCCGGATCTGATCAAAGCCGGGCCACCGGTTGAAGGTGAAGAAGGTTATGACTGCGGCCAGCCCCAGCACCGCCGCCAAACCGGCCAGGCTGAGGGGGAACCCCAACCGCCGGCTCTGCACTCGCAGGTTTGGCTTGGTGGCGGCCAGCGCGGCCGCAAAATTGGGCGTGGTTTGGTCTTCCAGGCGGGCCAGGGCCAGGGCCAGGGCTGCGCCGGTTTGAAAGCGCTGCTCCGCCTCTTTGGCTAGAGCCTTCAAAATAATTGCCTCCAGGCCGGGCGAGACCCTGGCCAACCGGGATGGGGCCGGCGGCGGTTCATACACGTGGGCATGCAGCACGTGCGGGGTAGCGCCCCGGAAGGGTGGCCGGCCGGCCACCATGTGGTACAGCACCACCCCCAGGGCGTACAGGTCGGCCCGACCGTCCACCGGCCGGTCGCCGCTGGCCTGCTCCGGGGCCATGTAAGCGGGCGTGCCGATAGTGTGACCGGTGCGGGTCAGGGTGGGATCATCCAGGGCCAGGGCGACTCCGAAATCGGTCAGCACCGCCCGGCCCTCACGGGTCAGCAAAATGTTAGAAGGCTTGACATCGCGGTGGATGACTCCCTGGCGATGGGCGTAGTCCAGGGCATCGGCTATTTGCCAGGCGATGTCAACGGCGGTCGCCTCGTCCAGCGCCCCGCTCCGGGCCAGGCGGTCGGCCAGGCTTTCGCCCTCAACCAGGGGCATGGCCAGGTAAGCCCGGCCGCCGGCCTGCCCGGCCTCCAGCACACGCACGATAGCCGGGTGGCGCAGGCGAGCCACGGTGCGGGCTTCGCGCTCAAAACGGGCCAGCAGGTCGGCCCCGGCGTTGGGCGGCGGAAACAGCACTTTGAGGGCCACGCTTCCGTGCTGCTCGTGGCGGGCGCGATAAACTACGGCCATGCCGCCGCTGCCTACGATGGCCTCAAGGTAATAAGCACCGATTTTCTGGTGGAGCAGTTGAGAGGCGTCCATAAAATCCGTAAAGCGTAAAACGTAAAGCGTTTTTGTGCGGCTTGACGTAATTAACCCTCTGGACATAAAATTAGAGTGGTAGGTGGGTAAGGCGCTATCTTTCTGCCCTCATTACGTTTTACGTTTTATTGCGTTAAGTTACTTCAAGCAGGCTTTAAATCAATTTTCTATCGAGTATACCCTGGTTGACTGACAAATCTAATCTTTCACTCCAAAACCAGGAAAATTAGTGAAAGTTGATGGCTGAGGGTAGGCAAGGGCAAGATTTTCAGAATAAAAGGATAAAAAATCCTTCAATTCGGCTGATCCTGCTCTAAACTTTAGCTGTAATGTTAAATCTGTCAGTCAATCAGCGAGTATACCATATAAACAGGATTTTTAACATGGCTGACAACGTAGCTAAATTGATGGTGCGGGCCGGGTTAGGCCGGGTGGGGCAGGAGATTCTGCTGCCAGAAGATGTTACCACCCTGGGCCGGGCTGCAAGCTGCCAGGTGGTGCTGGACAACGATTTTACCAGCCGCCGCCATGCTCAAATTGTCCGCCGGGACGAGGTCTATTGGCTGCGCGATTTGGGCAGCAAAAACGGCACCCTGCTGGATGGGCAGATGGTGACGCATGAGGCCCTGCTAACCGACGGGGCCGAGATTACCATTGGGCCGGTGGTGCTGCGCTTTGTTGACCCGGCGGCTACCCGCACCCAGCCTACCCTGGCCCTGTCGGCCGGGCTGCGGGTTGACAGCCTGAGCCGCGAGGTGTGGGTGCAGGGCCAAAAATTAGCGCCTCCGCTCACGGCCAAACAGTTTGACCTGCTGCTTTACCTCTACCAGCGGGCCGGCGAGGCCATCAGCAAAGATGAATTAGCCGCCGCCGTGTGGCCCGAAGCCAACAGCGAGGCCATCTACAATTATCAGATTGATAAGATGGTCAGCCGGGTGCGAGAGCGCCTCGGCAAGGAGTGGATTGAGACGGTGTGGGGGTATGGGTATCGTTTGCGAGTGTCCACTCAATAATTGGTCAGAATTTGGTCAGATTTTTGTCCAAAACTTCCCCCTAAAATCCCGTATAGTGAGGGTGACTTCAAAATTATTCTCAAAAAAGGAGACCCTCACGATGCAAACTGTTCTCAAATCAATCATATCCTTTATCCTGGCGGGGGCAACGGCGGCGCTGCTGGCGGCATGCAATACCGTTGCTTCTGAGGTTGTCGTGGTAACGGCCACGCCTACGCCTACGACAGTAGCTGCGGCGACGCCTCAGCCCACCGTGGTTGAATTGACCGTCAAGCCGCAAACATCACCCCAGGCGACTGCGGCGTTTGAGGCGGGGACTGTGCTCAAAGGCAGCGGCGACGGTGTGTTTTACCTCACCGAGGCCGGGACCCGGCTGCATGTGAGCAACATGGACACCCTGTTGGCTTTTGGTTTTGCAGAAAAAGATATTGTTGCTGTGGCAGAGCCAACCCTGGCCGGGCTGCCCCTGGCCGGCGATCTGACCCGGCTGGTGTTTGACAGCCAGGACAACTTGTGGTGGGCGGCGCAGGGGCGGCTGTGGCCGGTCAACGAGTGGAAAGCGGTGGTGGAGGGCGCCGGCTATACGGGGCTGCCGGCTACCCGGCTTGACCCGTCTTTGCAGGCCAAACTGCCCCGCCAAAGCGGTTTTGGCGACGGCGCGCTGCTGCAAGCCAACGGCGCATTCTACTATTTGGATCACGGGGCTTTGATTGCCCTGAAGAGCAAGCCCACCCAAGAGCCGGTGATTGATATTCCGGTCGAGATGACGGCGGCCTATGAGCAGCAAACACAGTTGGCCCAAACGCAGCTCTGGTTGAAGGGCGATATTCCGGCAGCTAATGTACGCCAAAGCCCCACCTTGCAGGCGGAGATTTTGGGCACGGTAAAAAACGGCGACCGGCTGATCGGCCAGGGCCGCTCGGTGGACCGGGCCTGGCTGCAAGTGGTGTACCAGGGGCAGCCCGGCTGGCTGGCTGCCGACCTGGTGGAAGAATCGGTGGCTTTGAGCCTGCTGCCGGTGGTATACGCCGTTCCCAGCCCCACCGCCACCCCCGCCCCGCAGGCTCAACCGGCTGCGGTGGTAGAAACCAGCACGCTGCAGCCGCTGGTTTGCACCGATGTGCCCATCCGGGGATTTGGGCTGGTGTGGAGCAAGTACGAAGAAGTCCGCACCACGCTGGGCTGCCCCGATACCTGGCAAGGGGGCGAACAGGCCACCCAGGCCGCAGTGCAGCGCTTTCAAAATGGGGTGATGGTCTGGCTGGCCGCCGACGGCGTTTATGATGGCGATGATCCCATCTACGTTTTCTTTGCGGATGGTTCCTTCCAGCGTTTTGGCGATCTGGGCGCGGCCGACCCGGCCAAAGTGGGCAGCACGCCGCCCGGTTTTGCAGCGGTGGATGAGCGCTTTAGCAAGGTTTACTGGGAAGGGACGGGGGCGCAGGTGAAAGAACGGTTAGGGTATGCCCTGGAGCCGGCCCAGGACAGCGCCGGGGCGCAGCAGCAATTTAGCAATGGCCGCATGTTCTGGCTGGAAGGGTTGGATCGTATCTTTGTGATCTACGAGTACAGCTATTTTGACGGGCAGAACAACTGGATCCCGGTGCGGGCCTGGCATAGTTATGAGGATACGTTTTAAGAGAGGTAATTGGAGATTAGAGATTGGTAATTGGTAATTCAATTACCAATTACCAATTTTAGCGCACAATAAAATCGGTGGCCCGTTCTTCCGGTTCGTCGTAGCGAAAGAGGATGCTCCTGATCTGGTTGGTGTGGGGGCCATTTTGGCACCAATCCAGCAGCCTGGCTAAAGCGGCGTCATCACCCTGGGCGTCAATTTCAATGCGCCCATCCGATAGATTGCGCACAAACCCCCCTAGCCCTAGCTTTTGGGCTTGCTCCTGGGTGTGAAAGCGAAAGTTAAGGCCCTGGAATCGTCCTTCAATTAAAATGCGTATGCGTTTCATCTGCCAAAATCCTTTGCTCAAAAAAAGTAATACTGCCAGATCGCCTCACCCCAAATTAGCATCACCCAACCGGTAGTGGTTAAAAAGGGACCGTAGGGAATAAAGCTTTTCAATGTGACTAGCCGCGTGATTACCAGCAAAAAAGCGATAGCGCCCCCCAAAAACACCCCAAAAAAGAGACTCAGGAGAATAAAGGGGAAGCCCAAAATTAAGCCCAAAAAGGTTGAGAGCGTCACATCACCCTCACCTAACCCCCCGCGAGAGATGAGCGCGGCCAGGTAGGAGATCAAAAAACCGGCGGCCCCTCCCACCAGGGCCGAAGGCCAGTACAGGTGGGGGGTAAAAAAGGCGGCGACAAGCCCCAACAAAATTGAGGGTAAAATAACAACGTTAAAGATCAGGCGATGCTCTAAATCGGTGACGGTAATTAAAATCAAAATGGCGGTATACAGCGAAACCAGGATCAAATGCCCCGAAAAGCCGTAAAGCCGCAGCAGAAAGATAAAAAAGGCCGGGGTTGCCAACTCAACGATGATAGCGCGGGCCAGCGTGGCGCGCGGCCGGCCGCAGCTTTGGCAGCGCCGCCGGTGGGTTAAAAGCGCCGCTATCCCACTCCAGGCTGCCGGTGGACGGGGAGCGGCGCAGGCCAGGCATTGGGGCCATTGCAATACGGTTTTCCGGGTTGGTAGAATATCGGCGGCATGATTAATGGCCACACCAACCAGCCAGCCGATCAGAGCGTAGAGAATGGCTAAGATAATCAAGGATGTCCAGGTGTAACGACTGCCGGCCAGAGACGGCTGGCCGCCGGGATTGAACCAATCACGCCTATTAATGTTATCAAGCTCACCCACAAACCGATGGTAAAGCTGCGAGGCTGGTAAGTGAAGCTGATTTGGTGCTGGCCGGCGGCAACCGCTACAGCGCGAAAGGCCAGATTGGCCGGCCAAATTGGGGCCGCTTGGCCGTCAACCCTGGCCTGCCAGCCGGGATAAAAGGTGTCGGTTAAGACTATATATCCTGCCGCCGGCGCGTCAACCTTGAGTGTAACGGCGTTGGCACTCTCCTGCGTAATGGTCACTGTACCGGTTTCAAACGGGACTGCCCCGCCTGAATCTGATTCAGATTTAACATTACTACCCATGATAATCACTTCTTGGCGAGAATCAAAATCAGGCGCGGCTAGCCGAGCCACGGCCTCAGCCTCGCTCTGAACCGGGTAGACCCGCGCCACAAAATAAGCGCGGGGGAGGGGGGCGGGCACCTGCTGGATGGCCATGCTGTGGTTGGAATAGCCTATGGGCCAGGCTGCTTTGGCCGCATCGTCAATAAAGTAAGCCACATTCATCAGTCCCAGCAGACGAGCGCGGCCTTCAGGGCCGGCTTTGTCCAATAAATCGGTCAGTTGCTGCCAGCGCCCCACCACCAGCGGGTCATAATTGTTAGCCGAGGCCAGCCCGGCCTGAACCCCCAGGTTGGGAATCAGGCTTTCTCGGAGCGGCCGCCACCGGGCCAATTGGCCGGGGCCGAAGCTGTCAAAGCGAAAATAGTGTTTGAATTTGAGGTCGTAATCAAATTGCTCATCCACATAAAAGCGGGCCGGGGTGGGCCGGGCTTTGAGCCAGGCGGCGCTGGCACTCTCCTGGGTAAAGATGGCGGCCGGCAGGGTGGGCAGGAGCGGGAAGGCCGCCCAGAGCAGGTCAACGGCGATAAAAATGAGGACGCCCCACTGCCACAGCCCTTCTTTGGGCCAACCGAAGACGGTCAAGTTTTTGCGTTTGGGGCGCTGTAACAGCAGCCCAATGGCGATCATCAACCACAGGCCTAGCATCAAGGTGGCCTGCAAAAAGGTGCGGCTGCGGCCGGTCAAGATAAAGCTGCCGGCCAGGCCGGCCATGGTTAAGCCGAGGGCGGCGACGAGAAATCGCTGCCAGTTGCGCCGGCCGGCCAGGGTGAGCTTGAAGCTTTCGGCCCCCAGCCCAGCCAATACCGCCGCCGCCACCGTATACCAGATGAGCAGGCGGGCCGGGGCCTGAAAAAAGGCAAAGCCGGGAATGTATTTGAAGACCCACAGGTAGACCGGGGTATTCCAGCCCAGGGCCAAAATAAAGCTGACCGGGATGAGCCAGCCAAAAAAGGGAACTACCCTCCAGGCCGGCAAATTTTGAGGCAGTTCGGCCGGGTCGGCGCTGACGCCCGGCCCCCAGGCGTTGCGCATCAGATAATTCCACAGGGCGACCAGGGCCAGCAGCAAGGGCAGTACGCCCAGGTAAGCGTGGTCTTCCCAGTAATTCGCATAGCCCCAATAGTTATGGTCTGCCGGATGGCCGAAAAAGTTGGGGGCCAGCAGGGTGACCAGTCGCCAGGGCCAAAAGGAGTAGGTCAGCGCAAAGGTGGTTTCGGCCCCGCTGCGGCGCGGCGATTGCAGGGTAAATTCGGCGGTGGGGAGGAGTTGAACCATGCACAGCAGGATAGCCAGGGCCACGGCCAGGGCGAATCGCCCCAGGTTTTGGAATTGCGACTTGAGAATGTAAAACGGTTGATTCGCCGATTCGCCGGCTCGCCAGCTCGCTTTTGACCAGGTTCTAAAAATCATATAAGCCCCGGCCAGCCACAGGGTGTAAAACCAGAGCTGGGCGTGTCCGGCCAGGAGTTGAACGGCCAGGGTGAGTCCCAACCACAGCACGTCCCGCTTGTTAGGCCGGGTTACCAGGCGCTCGCACAAAAAGAGCACCAGAGGATACCAGGCGGCGGCGTTGACCATGACCACAAACTGGGTGCGCCCCACGATGTAACCGCTCAACATGTAAGTTAGGCCGGAGACGGCGGCGGCAAAAGGTTGCAGCCCCAACTGGCGGACAAAAAGAAACATCAACAGCCCGGCCAACATCAGGTGCAATACAACGGAAAGCGTTAAGGCGTGCTCTACCGGGAGAATAAAATACACCAGGTTAGGGGGATAAAAGAAGCCGGTTTGCAAATTAGCCAGCAGCGGCGCGCCGTTGCCCAGGTAGGGATTCCACAGCGGCCATTCCCCGCTCAAGGTGATGGTTTTTGCCAGGCTATGCCAGGGCCAAAATTGGAGCAGCAAGGTTCCCCAAAAGAGAACTTCCCCGTGGAACACCCAGCGCCACAATAAGAGCAGGGGCAGCAGGACGATGAAACCCACAAATAGAGGTGTTGGTGAACGATGGCTAACAGGCATGTTGACAAACAGTTTTGGTCGTTTTAGAATAGGCGGGCTATGTTGATTTATGAACGCATCAGTGTTGTGGTCAGCCTGACCTTAATTGGGCTGGCGCTCTACTTTGTGCTGGCTTTTCCGGCTCAAACGGCTACCTTCTTTTTGTTTGGCACACCTCTCACCATCACCTCGCCCTGGCAGTGGTTGGCCGCTCTGCTGTTGGCGGCTCTGGTTATGGCCGGGACCGATGCGGTGATCCGTCTGCACCCGGCTTTGCCCAGCCGGGGCATGGCTTATGTGGCTACCTTCTGGGCGCTGCCGGGTCTGCTGATCCTGGCGGCCACCCAAACCCTGGGGCTGGCCCCTACCCCGGTGATCTGGGCCATCAGCCTGGTGGGGGTGGGTGTGCTGCTGTGGCTTACCCTGATAGCCGCCTTTCAACAGGTTTCGGCGGGGGCGACCGCCGGGCGCTGGCCTTATCTGTGGCAGCAGTTGATCGGCTATGCCATCGCCCTTATTTTCTTTATCCTTATTTATCGCACCCGCAGCCGCAGCGCCGTAAGCGCCACCACCATCTCGCTGGCGATTGGTCTGGTGATTGGCATCCTGGGCATTC
>CAZDMM010000057.1:0-18466 GCA_964505845.1 uncultured Caldilineaceae bacterium | reverse complement strand
GCAGGTAATCAAGGTGCTGATGGCCGAGTCTCGGATAGAGGGCCAGGCCCGGCTAAAGGCCAATTCCAGGGCAATTTTAAGGCTGCGCCCGGCCCGCAGTTCTTCTTTGAGGCGTTCAAACACCAGGATGTTGCCGTCTACCGCCATGCCCACCGAGAGGATAAAGCCGGTGATAGCCGGCAGCGTCAGCGTGACCGGGATGATTTTATACAGGCCAAAGTTGAGCAGCCCGTAAATCACCAGGGCCAGCACGGCCATGAAACCGGGCAGGCGGTAGTACACCAGCATAAAGAGTGAGACCACAATCAAGCCGATCATCCCGGCTTGAATACTGCGCTGAACCGAATCTTGGCCTAAGGTGGGGCCGATGGACCGGTTTTCGACCACTTTGAGCGGAACCGGCAGCGCGCCATATTTTAGTTGGATGGCCAGAGATTGGCCGCGCTCCAAGCTGTCATTCCCCAGTGAAATTGTTCCATTGGTGTCAATCCTGGCATTGACCCGCGGGCAGGAGATAACCTTTTTATCCAGGACGATACACAAGAAATTACCGATGTTGGCCCCGGTATACTCGCCAAATTTGCGGCCGCCTTCTGATTTAAGGCTAAAGTTGATTTCTACCACCCGGCGCTCCGGGTTGAACCCGGCATTGCTCACCTGGTCCAAATCGCTGCCGGTGATGATGGTGGGGTACACCTTTGCCGGCGGAGCAGCCTGGGCGCTGCCGGTGAGGGGCGAGGTTGAGGTGACTTCAGCGCTGCCGGTTACTACCGCAGTGGGAGTGATGGTGGTGGTGGAGGTAACGGGCCGGGTATTACCGCCAAAACTGGTCTGGACCTCTGTACCGGAGTCCAGCGGCACAGAGCCGGCATCCACAAACTCCAGCAGGCCGGTTTCTCGAAGGGTGCGAATCGCCAGTTCCGGGTCGGAGATACCGGGCAGTTCGACGATCATGCGGTTGCTGCCCTGAAGCTGCACCAACGGCTCGGTTACGCCCAGGCCGTTGACGCGGTTATCCACCACTACGCGGGCCGCTTCCATGGCCCCTTCGGAGAGTTGGTCGGCGGGCAGGTCAGCCTCAAGTACAACCTGCAATCCACCCTGCAAATCCAAACCTTCGTGAATTTTAATACTGCGCTGCTGCGTACCCTGCCAGGGCAAAAAGAGCGTCCAGGCGGGCGCTGCTTCGGCGCCGGCGGAGTCGGCCCCGGCCGGATACACATACTCCAGATTAGCGGTGCTGATCCAGACCAACAGCACAGTTAACAGCAAAATACCAATTAAAACAGCAATATTACTTTGTTTCATAGCCTAAAAGAAAGCCTCTATTTAGCAGGATATCAAACCAGGGACTAAAAGCCTATCCGAACACCCGGCCTGCTAGTTTTTGGATAGGTTCTGAGTAACAAACGTTCCGATTATAGTCTCCCGGCATGGGGATGTCAAATAATATCAAGAACGGCTTAATCAAGCAATTATGGCCCTGGCTTGGCGGCGATACCCATTTTGTACTAATTATTCTTGCGCAGGGTAGGCAGGTAAGCCTTGAGGGTGGTGCAGAGTTTGACATCGTCCACTCGCCAGCCGGCAGCGGCTTCAGAACTATCATTGGCCTCGCGGAAGCGAATCTCGAAAGCGTCGCCCTGGCCAACCAGCGGGGTTAAATCAACTACGGATTGGATATAACCGCCGCTGTCGCCGCTAAAGGCTTGACGACCGGCCAGGGGGTTACCCGAACCACCGGCAATCGTTTTGGTATAGCCGTTTTTGATAAAGTTGGCCGGGCCTATATCGTTGAACGCGCCGCCGTTGACGCTGATTTCAACCACACCGCCATCAAAGCCGGTATTATTGGTGGCCGACTCCAGGTCATAAGCGTGGAAGAATTGCAGGAGAAGCCCATCGGCCGTGGCGTTCAGGGTAGAACTACGCAGGTAAGAGTCGGACACCGTGGTAATATCGGCCACAAACCAATAGTTGGCGCTGCCGTTATAGCCGTTGCCGTCGCTGCGTCCCTGCCAACTATTCGTACCGGCCTCATTGGTCGCCGTCCAATCGGTAAAGCCGTCTTCGTGATCGTCGGCAAAGAGCGGAATGCAGGGAAAGGTGGCGGGGCCTCCTAACCCGGACGCGCCATAAATAGAAACGACCCCATTGATATCGTCCGGCTGCAAGGTAGACAGAGCAGGGTCATAGATAGGATTCATCACCGCTTGATTCCCACTGGCAGGCTCGTGATTCAGGCCGATGGAGTGGCCGATTTCGTGCAGGGCTACCAGGCCAATATCAATACCCTGGGCCGGGTTGCAGGCCCAGATTTCAGCCGTATCAAAGTGCAGGTCGCCGGCAATGGACGTGAAGGTATCCCCGGTGGTGGGAGGAAAATAGGCATGAGCCAAAACATTAGAAGGGCCGTCAAAGGAGTGGGCGCCAATGCGAATATCGGCCGTAGCGCCCGGCGCGTTGGAGGCCAGGCCGCTGTCGGCCACCTCCATAAATTGGATGTTAGCCACGGCCGACCAGGCCGCAAAGGCCGCCGCAATCTCGATTTGGACGCAACTATTGACGCCCAGGCCGGTGCGCACATCGGTATTGGTACCGCCATTATCGGTTTGCCCCCCCACATGGCTGACTCCGGCCGGCATGTAACTGTAAGTTACGGTTCCACCGGGCGTGCCGGGGCCGCCCACATTTTGCCCGGAGGGGTTGTAGGGACTGTTGGCGCCCCATTTCAGACCTCTGGTGTTGAAAAGCGGCCCAATCATCCCGGCATAGGGCGAAAGTCCGCCCTCATCAATAATAACCGGCTCTGTGCCGGTTTGCAGGTTGGCCTGGATGGTGGCCTGGAAACATTTTTCGCCGCTGGTCAGGTAAGCCAGCGCGGCCGCCTTGTACTCGTCGTCAGAAAACAGGCCCGGCCGCCGGGCGCGAAGTTCAGTCATGCGCTGAAAATTGGCCTCCAGCCGGGTAAATTCTGCCACATCACAGGTTAAAGTAGGGGCGACCTCCGCCGCCGCCTGGCTTATTTTGACCGGGTCAAACACCCTCAGGGCCAGCCCCAGCCACAGCACCAACAACCATCGTCCCAGATTTTTCATTAGACCCCCCTGGTTTCTACTACAACAAATTTATTGTACAATAGGATAAATATAGTGACCTCATTTTATCGAAAATTGATGAGGACACAATACCCAAAAAGTAACATTAGCCGGAAAGAGGTTGAGATGACAAACCCACCCTGGGTGGTTGGGGTAGATTTGGGCGGCACCAAAATTGCCGCCGGACTGGTCGGCCCCCACAATGAGATTGTGAAAAAAGTATACGCCCCCACCGACGCCGCCCAGGGACCGCAGGTAGCGGTGGAGCGGATTGCCGGCTGCGTGGCGCAGCTCAGGGCCGCCCTGCCGCCGGGTGAAGCTATCGCGGCCCTGGGTGTGTGCTGCCCCGGCCCGCTGGATCACGTCAACGGGGTGGTGCTTGACCCGCCCAATCTGACCGGCTGGGTCAATGTGCCCCTGCAGCGCATGCTGGAAGAGCGATTGGGCTTGCCTGCGCCGCTGGAGCACGACGCCAAAGCCGCCGCCCTGGGTGAGTTTCATTACGGCGCGGGGCGTGGGACGCAGGGCATGGTGTTCATCGTGGTCGGCACGGGGGTGGGAGCGGCCATCATCATCAACGGGGAGCTGTACCGGGGCATGACCAACTCGGCGGGGGAGGTGGGCCACATTACGGTGGACATGCACGGCCCGGCCTGCTCTTGCGGCTCCAACGGCTGCGTGGAGGTGTACCTGGCCGGGCCGGACCTGGGCCAGCGGTTCCGCGAGGCCGTGGCGGGGCAAAATCTACCTTTGCCCGCCGAATTGGATGGCCGCTACGTGGCGGAACTGGCCGCCCAGGGCCAGCCGCAGGCCATACAGGTGTTCAACCAGGCCGGGCAAGCCTTGGGTATCGCCATTGCCACGATGGCCCATCTGTTTGACATTGACTTTTACATCATCGGGGGGAGCGTGGCCCAAGCCGGGGAGCTACTGCTCCAGCCCACCCGCCAGGCGGTGCGCTACCGGGCCTTCGAATCCATTGGATCACGGGTCAAGGTCATCGCCAGCCCGCTGGGCGATGACGCCGCTATTTTGGGCTGCGCCTGGGTGGCCAGGCAGGTGTAGGGTTGGAAAAGTGGAAGGCTGGAAGGCTGGAGGATTGGAAGGCTGGATAGGGATCACTGCCAGCCTTCCAGCCTTCCAATTACGTTACTAAACTTGGTTGTCAAACTCACTACGAAAATCTCGTTTTGAGACGGCATACAGGCAGGCCCGGCCAAACTCGTCCTCGACTTCCTTTTCAAAGCGCATGCCAATCTTTTGAGCCACCCGGCGCGAAGCCTCGTTGTCGGGGTCAATGAGGCAGATGAGGCGGTCTAACCCCAATTGCTCAAAACCGTATCGGGCAATCCCATGGGCGGCCTCGGTGGCTAACCCCTGGCCCCAAACCTCTTTGGCAAGCAAATAGGCCACTTCCACCTCCGGGCGACCCTCGATGGTCCAGGGCAGCAGCCCGCAGCGGCCAATGAATTGCTCCGTTGCTTTATGGATGGTGGCCCACAAACCCAACTCCGGGTGAGCCGGATGCCCGTTGAGAAACCACTCCAACTCTTCTTTGGTTTCCTCATAGGTTAGCATGCCTTCAGGAAAATAGCGCCGGATGTCGGGGTCACGGTACAGGGCATAGAGGCTGTCCAGGTCGTCGGGTTGCAAATGTCTGAGGAGGAGCCGGTCGGTTTCCAGGATTTTCATCGGGAATACGCCGGCAGTTAGCCCAGCCCCAACTGCTCTTTGACTTTCGCCAGCGGTATTCTTTGACCCTGACCGCGTCGTTTGGACAGAAAGTCTATTAACTCCTGGTTTTGCCCGGTTAATTCAACCTCGCGGACAAAATCTTCTTCTTCGCCTATCTCAAATCCTACCCATTTCTCAATAGGAACCAACATGAAGCGTTGTCCATCCGCCGCTTCCAATATCAAATCACTATGTTGGGCCTGCTCGAGCAAGCCATTGAGTATCTTGTCTTCGCTCGGAACGGTGATAACTGTCATATATCCCTCTTTTCACCCCGAATAAATAACAGGTTGCCTACCTTGAACCCAACTGCCTCAACGCTTACCAGTAGAACTTCTTCTTCCACGTTATAAAACACCCGAAATTTACCGATGCGGAGTTCCCACTCGGCTATCTCGTTGGGGCGTAATTGTTTGCGTTGCTGAGTTTCTACGGTTGGCTCATACGTGAGTTGGGTTTCAACACCATCAACAATTTCGTTTTGCTCAAACTTGCGAAATGATTTTAAATCCTCAAGAGCTTCGGGAGTAAACTCTATCTCGTACATTTTGGAAGTTTTATTCTAAATTTTTTTCGGGAATATCCTCTAACAAAACCACTTCTTCAAATAATTGATAGCTCATGTTGCGCTTCACCCCCGCCGATATTTTACCCCCTCCGGGCGATTCCGTAAACGGCGTGGCCAGCTTTGACCTTTTGGGGTGGGGGCAAATGCCTGACTCTCTCTCAGGCCGTACCAGCAACCGTCTTTTCAAGTTCCGGCAAAGGGGTTCCGGTGGCTTCACTGTAAAGTACATCGGGACAGAAATCTACTTCATTCGGCCAGACCAGCGTACCCACTTCAGAATCAACTTTCACTTGCTTGAAGAAATCTATATTCTGTAACGGCGTAAAAACTCCACCTCGCCCCACGATTCGCTTGGTAAAGTCTAGCTCTGCCTGCTCACCAGTGGTGAAGGTTAACTCTAGCCGGTATCCCTCAATGTGACGAACTGCGGCAATGCGTGGAAATATCATAAATCTCCTTATTCTAATGGCTCAATTTTCTCGGCTGGTTGGTCATTATGCAGCCGATGCCAATTTTGCATCAACTCGCGCTGATGAAGAGCAGCCCATTCGATGACGAGCGACTCAGCCCGACGCGGTAAACCACCCTGCAAAACTCCAATTGGGTTGATACCGACCTCCACTTCATACTGGCCATAGATAGCATGAAAGTGTGGAGGTAGATGGTCATCAAAATACATCCGAATGATGATGCCAAAAAAACGGCTTATCTCCGGCATGATAGCTCCAACTTCAACCAATCCCCAAATTTATTCGTTGACAGTATTGCCTATTCTTTGATTCGGCCAGGTTCTCTCCCTTTGCTTCACCCCGCCGATATTTTACCGCCTCGTGGTGATTCCGTAAACGGCGCGACCAGCTTTGACCTTTTGGGTTGGGGGTAACAGTATCCCTTAATATGGCGAACTGCGGCAATGCGCGGAAATATTATAGCCAGCCCTCTATCCTAGAGCCGGTCATATTCCTCCGGCGCTACATCGCCTACTTTGGCCATGGCCGCCTCAAACTTGGCCCTATCCCCTCGTTGCGCTCGTTCCTCCAAATATCCTACCGTCTTTAAGGCGGCGACCTTCTCAGCTATGGCCAATACGATGAGCTGGTTGATTGAGACCTCTTCCGCCTCGGCTAACTCTCGCACCGTTTCATGTAAATAATTGGGCAATCTCAAACTTATGGTACTCATTTTATCACTCCGATTCTTCCCAAAAACTCGGCGGGAGTCATCACCGCCACTCCGAATTGTTCTATCCCCACAAAATCTCGCCGGTTAGAGGTGATGATAAACTCACACCCACTGCTGACCGCTAACTCTAACACCATATCATCTTTTGGGTCTTTGAGGAAAGGCCGCCACAAATAAAACACTTCTCGCCGATTAGTAGTTTGGCAAAGATAATCGAGGATATTGTCTATATCACTCTCGGTTAAAAGTATCTGGCCCAGTAATCGCTTAGCGGCATCTTCATACTCTAAGGCTAATGGCACAGACAGATTAATCTCAAAGTCGGCTTGACCTACCAACATTAACAGTTTGTAAGAGGCTCCTTGCCGAGAGCGCAGGGCTGAAACAAGGACATTGGTATCGAGGACAACCTGTATTTTAGGCATACGGTATTATATATAATACCGTTCCATTGGTCAATTTATGCTCCAAAGAGATTCGGTTTGGGAGTGGCAGCGGGGTCAGCTATGTTTCCACCACTATCAACGAATGCTTCGCAAAACGAATAAACGAATGCCAATGCCCCCATTCGTTTATTCGTTGGCTATTCGTTGACCGTATTGGCTTCCCCCGCCGATATTTTACCCCCTCCGGGCGATTCCGTAAACGGCGCGTCCGGCTTTGACCTTTTGGGGTGGGGGGTAATGGTATCCCCGATATGAGGATTTACTGCAATGCGTGGGAATATCATACATCCTCCGGTACAAACAACCACTCCCCTAAATTATGTTTGCAATGCTCACATGACTCAATTACCGGAATAGGACGCCGGGTGATTCGTCCGCACGATGGGCAATGCGGTGTGTACAGGATGGATAACATTTTTATCGCTCCCCAACTCATCGCAACGATCACTAAGTTGAAGATCGCTACACCAACCATCCACACCACAAAACCGATGACAAGAAATTGGAACCAATCCGGGTTTGCAACATTCCAAGTTAGAAACCGGTTGAACACAAGACCCGGTACAAAGCAGATAATCAACCAGCCGTTTAACGCCCACGCGCTCAGGCGAGTACGCCACACCGGGCGCGTTGCCCCCACGTGAGTGGCGAACAACCGAACGGCGATGAAACGGGCATAGGCTAAAAACAGCCACGCCAAAGTCGCTATAAGGCCCAGCATAACAACTTCGACCAGCAATCCCGCTAAACTTTGGGGCACAAAAAAGTTAAATGGCGCGGTCCAAAAGCCAACTTCCATACCTATTGTTAACAATACTGCCGGAAAGCCCAATTTGAGGTACTCCGTCAGGCTGCGTCGCCCCTCTACTAAATCTGCCGCTGTCTGCTTTTGCAATTGACCACCTAATACACCGGAGATAAGCCAAGCTATCGGGGCGAATACTATAATAATTCCAGCGAAAAACACCAGATACCACAACCCCCGCACTGTCCAATATAGTAGGTTGGTCAGCTGGTTTGGGTTTGCCTGGTACCAGTTGCTCAGTTCTACTCGTGCCACCCGAATTGGCTCTAATATAACAATGTAGAAGGGCGGCGCAAGCAAAAGCACACCTCCCAGCACAAATGCTAATAAAAAGCCAACAATGAACGGCAACGCCCATGATAGCTGAAACAGGTAGTTGGGCTGATTGAGGGCGACTAGACGCTCTGCGGCGGTGGGGTGAAGCCGCCACAGGCCAAAACCGGATGGCTTCTTTTCCTTCTCCACACTCTCCTGAAAAATCTCTTTCAATGAGTTTCCTGCGCCCCATAATGTCGCCCGCCAATCAGCATAAATTTCTCGCGTTCGTAGCAATCGCGCCCGAATCGCCGCCACGACTATTATTGTCACAACCGTTTGAAAAAACAACCCGAATGCAATTGGCAATGCGTTAAGCAAGACCTCGAAATAGCCGATAGCACCGCTTCTAAGGAAGCTGGCAAATAGTCCGCGTGCTGTGATGTTGCACACCCCTAATACCAATGGTGCAATACTAAAAACAATCGCTGCCTTCCACAACGCTTCGGCAAAATAAGAACGCCATATGTCACCGTTGGCAATATGGGCCAGTTCGTGCAACACAATCGCGCAAAACCAACCGGGCTTAAGGCGCTGCCATACCCGCAAGCCACCGTCCAGGCGAATAGTGAAGTTTCCCTGAAACCCAAATGCCTGTCCACTCGTTCCTTTATAACCGCTCGGCATTTCCGTGAGGGGAACCGGCGAGATCCCTGCGCGCACCGCCATATCGTGTATGGCCTGCTGTAGCGGCATGTCCTTTTCCACAAGCGGCTTCAATTTCTTTCGACGGCGCACCCGACCAGGATGTCCCCAATAAATGAATAACGCCATGCCGAAAATCACGCCCACCAATAAAGCTGGAATACCCAGCAACAACCCCATTGTGGTTAGCGTCTCCCCCAAAACCTCGCCACGTATCATAGCTACTGTGTCCAACTCGGCCAAGTCAGGTCCGCTGTGCGGAAGAAAGAGATAGCGCATGAGAAAACTCAACTGCGCGGCCAACATTATCGCTGCTACAATGAGTAGGGCAAAGAGTGTATTGGTTTCGGGAGGAAACGCGAACAGATTGAGTCGTCGTTTAGCGGAAAGGGCTGGTTCCATACGTGGGGCAATGATTGACTTTCAATCTGCTAAGGCCAAACGTGCAGTAATCATTAGCGCCACATCTTCGGCTTTCTTGGGCTTCATACCACTCCGCAATGCTTCCTTGCGAACTAACTGTTTGATTCTTTCTAACTGTTCTTGTGTTAACGTCGGTAAAGCTCCTTTCTTTTCCCTGGACGGATTGAACAGTGTTTTGACTTTTTGGGTGATAAGCGTCACGCTCTCTTGCTTGGCCGCTTTAATGACCTCCTCTAGCAAGAACTTGATAACGGCTTCCACCACCATTGCCACTACCGGCGTCACAGCTACCATCAACTCGCCGCCAAAGCCGAGCGGTTCGTCATCGGTAGTGGAAGATTCCGGATTCTGGAAATGTTCCTGCAATAATTCGTCGAACATTTCCATCTCCTCCGGCGCAATTTGTGCCACGATGTCTTTAGAAATTTCCTCGACGAGTTGATGCCCTTCGGCAGTATCAGTCCACATAGACCACTCCTCTCTAAGACTTCATTTTTTATGGAACCTACTTCTTTTGAGATAGAGTCTATTAGTCCCGCGCCGAGTATTACCTAACGAGCCAATCATTGACTCTGCTTCAAATCCTCTTGGTCACCCTAATAGGCTCCCCTCACCCCAACGTCCTGAACCGCTTGCCCTGAGCGGCGAGCTGCTCCAACAGTTGGCGAGTCTCGGTTTCGGTGGGGCCGGCGATGCGCTCCACCTGGCAGCCGGCGGCCTGCAGAATCCGCTCGGCCTCGGCGGGGACGCCGCCCACACCGCCCACGATGGTCACAAATTTGGCCGACTTGGCCTCCTCGATGGAAAAGCCGACCGTCACGGGGAACCGGTCAATGTAGGTCATGGCCCCCAGCAAATCCCACCTGGCCCAGTTGCCCGCCCCGCGATGCCAGAACAACATGTAATGTTCAATGGGCTTGGCCGCCGTCGGCGCCGGTGTGGGGGTGGGAGTCGGCGTGGGGGTTGGCGTTGGGGTGGGAGTGGGGATTGTAGGTGTTACGGGCGCAGGGGCGGTCACGCCGGTAGACATCAAATTGGACACTTTGGCGATGAGCGGCCCTTTCCAGGCAGAAAAGGTAGCGCCGGGGCTGCCGGTTTTGACCAGGTCGCTGTAGCCAAAAATCTGGCTGGTGCTGAGACGCAGTTGCAGGGCCAGTTGGGCCAGCAGCGCGGCGGCCGCGTCGAGCTGTGGCTGCGGCGGCGGAGTGTTGGTAAAATCGCCGATCAAATAAATGCCGACGCTTTCGGCGCTAAAATTGCCGGCGTGGTTGGAAACGGTCTCCAACGGTTGGGTTTGAAAGACCTGACCCTGGGCCGTAACGCAAAAATGGCAGCGAATGCCAGGCGCGTTTTGCTGCTTTACCTGCACCTCGGCGATGCGCTGCGGGGTGACGCTGGGCGGGGTGACGGTGTGATGCAGGATCAGCCGGGTAATGGCCGACAGGGGCCGGGTGGGATAAGGCTGGGCCGGGTTGCGCGGCAGCGTGGCGCTGATGTCCTGGATTTGAATAAAAGTGGTGGCGGCAGCCGGGGCCGGCGTCACCACCGCCGCCTGGGGCGAAACCGTTACCGGCGGAACCAGCAAGCCCTGGTCGCCCTGGCTGGTAAACCAGGTAACCATCTCGTGGATCATGTCCCAGCGCAGTTGGTAAACGCCGGGTGTATCGGGGGTGCGCAGCCGGGCCTGCAAGCTGACCGTACCATCGGGCGGCACATCGGCCGGCAGGGGGGTGCGAAAATCGTTCTGGGTCGGAAAGGACACCATCTGGCCGGCGGCATTGTACCATTGAAAACCCAATTGGAAGGGATTAGCGCCGCCGCGAGTCCAGGTTAAACTGCCGGCATTTTGCAGGGTAATGTTGACGAAGATATTCTGCCCCGGCCCCACGCTGGTGGGGGTATTGTGGGTTAAGTAGCGCGTCCGGTAGGCCGGGCGAGCCGCCGTAGCGATAGCGGGCGCTGCTGTAGTTGTGGCCATGGTAACTACCTCCGGGTTCCATTGATAATTTGCGGCAATAGCTTCTCTAAAATCCTGCTGGACGCCCTGTTTGCCGTCAATATTCCACTTGTCGTGCCTGGGCCAGCGATAAAGAATGCCCGCCCGAATTTGCTGGTTGCCGGCCTGGTTCCAATCGTTGAGTTCTTTGTACGCATTTTTAACCCACCCTTTGTTGGCATCCTCCCAGGCTTCATCCTCATTCATCTCGGTCAGATAGACCGGCAAATCACGGAAGGCCGGGGGAATAGCGTTCATTTGATCCCGATAGGTGCGGAAATGGTAGTTATATTTGTCAAAAGGCGGCCCCATCTTCTGGTCGCTAAAGACCAGCCGCGGGTCATGCCCGTGCGTGTAAGCGTGGATGGCGATCCCATCACAGTTATCCCGGCCAATGGCGGTGAGAATATCACGCAGATACTTGATGTAATCGCCAAAAAAGCCGCGATAGGGATAGCTACCCGGCGCGCCGGGGATTTTGTTGGCCGGATATTGACCCTCCGGGTCGGCCTCGTAGGGGGTTTCGCCATTCCAGGGGCCGATAGCCCCGATGATCACCTGGTCGTTGCGGTGGCCGGGCAAGCGGCGGATGGCGTCGCGGCATTGGCGATAGCAGGTGGCGTACAGGCGCGGGGTGATCGGTTCAGCTTCGCCGCTGTTGGGTTTGCGCGGTTGTTCCCGCTCCAGGTTCATCTCATTGCCGATAATCCAGATATGCGCCCCGGCCGAGCGGCTGACAAAATTGGCGGCCCGAGCGGCAAAATCCTGATATTTATTGGGCAGTGGGATGGTGCCGTCTGAGCCGTAGGCGTGGTTGAGGCGAACAATCACCCCAAAACCCCGGTTCGCCAGGTCGGTGTAATCGCTGCCGCTGCGGTTGTTGGGATCGGCCCGGATTTCTTCAGTGACCAGCACCCAGCCTTTGGCCTGCCCTTCAACCAGCATTAGATGCTCGCCGCCGCGATCGTGCATGCCATAGATATAGGGGGACTCTTCTTTGGGAACCGCCATGCTGTGACTCCTTATCTGGGATTGGTAAGTTGGGATTGCTGCGCCTTCATTATAAACGAAAACGATAAGAGAGAAAAGCCTCTTTCTTTAATTTAACATCGCGTAGTTGGAACTATAAGGGGGCTGTTGTAAAATCCAGTCAAGACGACCGCCGACCGCTGACAGCAGACAGCGAACTCGAAATTGCGGTCCTCCCTCAACGGTCGGCGGTCACTCTATTGAAAGGTTACAAAAATGAAAAAACTTGGCATTGCGATGATTGGCTATGGCGGCATTGGACGGGTGCATGCCATGGCTTACCGGGATATTCCCTTTCACTACGGTTTACCGGCCGACAGTTTTAACATCATCGGCGTGGCTACCAGCCGCAGCGATACCGCCCAAAAAGCCGCCGCCGAAATCGGCTGCCAGGTGTGGAGCACCGATTACCGGGAGCTGCTGGCCCGCGACGACGTGGACGTGGTAGACTGCACGGTGCCCAATCACATGCATGAAGAAGTGGTGGTGGCGGCGGCCCAGGCCGGCAAGCATATCTACTGCGAAAAACCGCTGGCCATGGATGTGGCCCAGGGCCGGCGCATGGTAGAGGCGGCAGAAAAAGCCGGCGTCAAAACCCAGATGACCTTCAACTTCCGCTTCATTCCGGCCATTATCCGCGCCCGCCAACTGGTTGAGGCCGGATTTCTGGGCCGGGTTTTCTCCTTCCGGGGGCGCTATTACCGGGCCAGCTACATCAGCCCCCACAAACCCCTATCCTGGCGCTTGAGCAAAGAGATTTCGGGCGGCGGGGCCTTGTTCGACCTGGGGTCGCACGCTTTGGACCTGCTTTACTACCTCTTGGGAGATTTTGGCTCGGTGCAGGCCGCCATCGAAACCCTGATTAAAGAACGACCCATCGCCGCCGGGTCAACGGAAACAGGGCCGGTGGATGTGGACGACCTGGCCCTGCTGCATGTGCGGCTCAAGGATCAAACCCTGGGCCTGGTTGAAGCCTCACGCATGGGAACCGGCGTAACCAACGATCTGGCCATCGAAATTTTTGGAGAGTTGGGGGCCATCCGCTTCAACGTGACCGATCCCAACTGGCTAGAAGTGTACGATGTGCGCGACGCCGAACAGCCTATGGGCGGCATGCGCGGCTTCAAACGGGTCGAAACCGTGCAGCGCTACGAAGGCCAAAAATCGCCCGATTGGAGCATGACCCCCACCTTTGTGCGCAGCCATGCCGAGTGCCAATACCAATTTTTGCGGGCCATTCGTGACAACCTGCCCACCGCCCCCACCCTGGCCGACGGGCTGCACATCCAGGAAATTATGGCGGCGGCGGAAAAATCGGCTGCCGAGGGCCGCTGGGTATCGCTGGCCGAAGTGTAGCCAGACGTAACCCTTTGCCAATTCATTCCCCAGGTGCTAGAATCGCTTAGAGAGAGATTGGAGATTGACAATTTCTAATCTCCAATCTCCAATCTCCTAGACTCAATAGATCACAATTTGTGCGTTCCAAGCCGGTCTGCAACCGGCGTCCGGGGGTCGCAGACCCCCTCTGAGCCTGAGTCTGGGATTTACTGAGACTCAAATCGCCTAAAGGAAATTTCTCCCTGCATGCACATCTACCCGGCTGAACTGGCCGACCTTAACCGCTGCTACCAACTCAATATGTCCTACACCACCGATTATGTCTGGCAAATGCAGTCCCGCGAGAACAGTCGAACCGTTGACGTGCGCTTTGATACGGTGCGCCTGCCCCGTCCCATGCGGGTAGAGTATCCCCGCTCTCCCGACGAACTGCTTGATCACTGGCAGCGCGAGGGCTGCTTTTTGGTGGCCCGCCCGGCCGAGGATGAAATCCTGGGCTTTTTGGATGCCTGGCCCCAGCCCTGGCAAGGGCTGCTGTGGGTGGCTAATCTGGTGGTAGATCAGGCGCACCGGCGCAAAGGGATTGGGACTCGTCTGCTCAAGGCCGGCCGCCGCTGGGCCATTGAGCATCATCTGAGCCAACTGATGCTGGAGGTGCAAACCAAAAATTATCCGGCCATCGCTTTTGCCCAAAAACATGGCTTTCAGTTTTGCGGCTACAATGAACGCTACTACCCCAACGGCGATATCGCTCTCTTCTTTTCCCTGTCTATTTAAGTTGGATGCCCATGAACCTTGTTACCCAAGACGCCACCCTCGTTTTAGCAGGTTTGAATCAGCTTCTCTCCTCAACCATAACCATTCTGGCCTTTGCGCTGCTGGTTTACATTCTGGTCAACAATTTCCGCAGCGCGGTTAGCCTGGGTTTTGCGGCTTTGTTGGCCTGCATGTGTTTTGCCTATGTGGGGGATGTCGCCCTGTTCCGGGTAGACAACCTCTCCGCGGCCATCCCCTGGCTCAAATTCCAGTGGGTCGGCATCGCCTTTTTGCCGGCCGCCTACCTGCATTTTGCCGACGCCCTGCTGCGCACCACCAACGCCCGCTCTACCCGCCGCCGCTTCACCGTCGGCCTGGCCTATTTTTTTGGCCTGCTGGTTTTGCTGCTGGCGGCACGCAGCGACTTTTTAGTACGCGACCCTTTTTACTCCCCCGGCGTTACCCAATTTAGGGCCGGCCCCTTCTTTTGGGTTTTTACCATTTACTTTTACACCACCCTGTTTTGGGGCGCTTACAAAATTTATGTGGCCCGTGCGCGCTGTCTAACCTCCGGGGCGCGCCGCCGCATGACTTACCTGGCGGTCTCTTTTGCGGCCCCCGCCCTGGGCGTTTATCCGTACATGCTGATTGCCAGCACCCCTTCTTTGCACCCCCTGGCCGTGCTCTCAATCCTGCTGTTGGTGAATCTGGGCATTGCCGCCATGATTGTGGTTATGGCTTACAGCGTGGCCTTTTTTGGCGCGCTGCCCCCCGACCGGGTGGTCAAGCATAACCTGGTTCATTTTTTGCTGCGCGGACCTGTCACGGCCATCATCGTCATTGTGCTGATACAGGCTCTGCCGGAGCAGCCCCGCATTTGGGGCCTGCCCCGCGATTTGATTTTTGCCACCTCCATCGTGACCGTGATTGTGCTGTGGCAGCTTTTGGTCAACTTCCTCAAACCGATGATTGACAGCCTGATCTCCTATCGAGACCGGGTAGAAATTGCCTGGATCAGCGAGCTGGACCGCCGCCTGCTAACCACCAACGACTTGCAGCAGGCTCTGGAAAATATTTTGACCGCGCTATGCGAACTGCTGCGGGTACGGCACGGCTTTATCTACAACCTGACGGCGCGCCAGGGGCCGCGCCTGGAAACACGGGTTGGCTCAACGGAGCTGGTGGAACAGGCCTTGGCCGCCATTAATGTGCCCGAACTGATTGGGCAGAAGAACGGCAGCGACGGTTATCATTTTGTGGTTCAAAACGGTTTCTGGTTTATCATTCTTAAAAATAAAGCCCGTGATCGTTCTCTGGGCCTGCTGGGCGTTGAAGCCCGCGCCCCGGAGTATGACCTGTCGCCCCTGGAAGAAGAAAACGCCGCTTATCTAATTGAGCAGGCTGAATTAGCCCTGGAAGACCGGCGCTTGCAGCAAGAAGTTTTTTCGGCCCTCAAAAACATCATCCCCGAAATTGAGCGGGTCCAACGGCTGCGCAGCGCCGTGCGCTATACCGGCTCACCCAGCCTGAGCGCCCTCACCGCAGAAAGGCCGGTATTGGAAAGAGATTTTACAGAACTGGTGCGCGACGCCTTGAGCCACTACTGGGGCGGCCCCAAATTGACCAACAGCCCCTTGCTAGGTCTAAGGGTAGTCCAGGAAGCCCTGGCTGAAAATGAGGGCAATGCGGTGCGGGCGCTGCGGGCGGTGCTGACCCAGGCCATCGAACAACAAAAGCCGGGCGGAGAACGCCGTATGACCGCCGCCGAGTGGCTGATCTACAACATTTTGGATTTGAAGTTTGTGCAGGGCATGCGCGTCCGGGATATTGCCCAAAGGTTGGCCATGAGTGAGGCCGACCTGTACCGCAAACAAAAATTAGCCATCGAGGAAGTGAGCCGCACCCTGAGCGAGATGGAAGCGCAGCGAGCGCCGCAGTCAATTCCACCCGTTGGCGCTGACAAGACAAATTCTTAACCGGTTTACCTTCCCGGAAGCTGATCGCACATTGAAATCATCCGGGAAAGCACCAAATTTACCAAGCCGCAGCTTCCGGGAAGGTTTAAAGACCCTTGATGAAAAAACCGCGTCTCTTTCGTTGGCTGTTGTGGATCATCGTAGCGGTCATCCTCCTCAGCCCCCTTTTTTACTGGGCCACCGGCCTGGGCCAAAACGCCGCCCAATTATCCGCCCAAATCACCCGCCAGGCTGATGGCACGCTCGTCAGCAGCCCCAAAGCCGAGACCCTGCATAACCTCTCGCTGCCTATGCGAATACAACGAATGGTAATCTACCCGCTGCTGCTGCTGGCCTTTCAATTCAGCGGCGCATCGCTGGCTTTGCGGCGCTGGGTGGAGGCAAGAATTGCAGGGGGGCAGAGGGGCAGAGGCGCAGGGGTGATAGAAACGGCAGAGCGGCAAGGAGGCAAAGGAATATGGGTGAAAAATCTCCTCCGCTCCTCCGCTCCCGCCAAAGGCGCGCAGAGCGTGCTCCTCTTCGTTCTCATCTTTGAGCTGGCGCTTTCCCTGCTCTACCTGCCCTTCAACTTCTACCGCAGCTTCATCGTGGGCCACCAGTTTGGGCTGTCCACCTTGAGCGCAGCGGGCTGGTTTAACGATTGGTTCAAGGGGATGCTCATCAACCTGGGGCTGGAGAGTGTAACCTGGGCCGGCCTGTACGGGCTGATGCGCTGGCTGCCGCGCCGCTGGCCCCTGCCGGCCGGAGCGCTGCTGGTCATCTTTAGCGGCGTCTTAGTTCTGCTGGAGCCGATCCTCATCACCCCGCTGTTTTACCAGGTGCGCCCGCTAGAAGACGCCCAGTTGCGGGCGCGCATCGTGGCCCTGGCCGAGCAAGCCGGGATGCAGGTGGAGGCAGTCGAGGTGATTGACGCCAGCTCCAAAACCACCGAGGTTAACGCCTACTTTACCGGCTTTGGCGGGGCGCAGCGGATTGTGCTGTACGATAACCTGCTCACCGACTACACCCCCGACCAGATTGAGGTGGTGCTGGCCCACGAGATGGGCCACTGGTATTACCAGCACGTGCTGTTGAGTATTTTGGGGGTGGGGGCGACCGGCTGGCTGGGCTTGTTTGCCCTGCGCTGGCTGCTGGATCGCGCCTGGCGTCCACTGGGGTTGAGCAGCCCTGCCGACATCGCCGGGCTGCCTTTGGTGCTGGCAATCATTGCCCTGGTTTCCATTTTGGCTCTACCCATCGAAAACGGTATCTCCCGCTTTGCCGAAGGCCAGGCTGACCAGTTTGCCTTAGAAATTAGCCAAAAACCGGCGGCCATGGTGGAATTATTTGAGAAGTTTGCGGTGCAAAATTTGTCGCTGCTGCAGCCGCCGGGGTGGGAGAAGGTCATCTTTTACACCCATCCCCCGCTGGCAGAGCGGATTCGGCTGGCGGAGGGGTGGGAAGCGGGCCAATAACCTGGTTGCTCCCTTAATTTTCCCCTCATCCCCTGTTCAGTCCGCTTCATTTCGGTTATTAATGAGGTGAACGCCAATTGTAGACCAATAAATCAGGTCAGCGGCGATATAGCCCTGGCCAGGGCCGGTCTTTGACAGCCAAGTTCTGCATAAACCCACTGTGGGGCCGTGCTATACCGCCCTCGGCGGCATAAAACAAATGTTCTTAGGGATTAGATAGCAAAGTTCTATAGAATCACAAAGTTAGGCACTTTCAGCACAAAAGTATGGACATGTGATAAAAAGGTCAAAATGGCATTTGATATAGACTTATTTAATTCACTAGCGGGGGTTGTAGGCATAATCATTGGGATTCTTGGCCTTTTAATTGCGTACAAGACTAAACGAGAACAGTGGCTAATTGCAGAGAAATCAGGGGCTTTTAATAAGCCGAAATTTAGTCTTGCAGCTTTCGGTCAGCCTCTGAGAGTAGGCTATCTCAATAACGAAGATTGGCATCTCATTCATCCTCTAACGGCCCTAAGACCCAACGCTAAAATTCAACCTCCTAAAACCGACAATGAAGATTGGTGTTTTATTCATCCTGGAACACCTGATGAGTTCGGCTTTTTCCCCATTCAATTTACAATTATTAACATAGGTGATGTTGCTTGTGAAGATGTAACTTTGACGATTCAAGTACCCCAAACGTGTTACCCGGT
>CAZDMM010000056.1:10171-18473 GCA_964505845.1 uncultured Caldilineaceae bacterium | reverse complement strand
ACTCCCCTCTCCCATTGGGAGAGGGGTTGGGGGTGAGGGCTATTTTCGAAGGAGATTTTCTATGGACAACCTGGAACGCATGGGCGAAATGAAAGCGCAAGGCTTTTATTGCAGCCAGATTTTAATAAAACCGGGCCTGGAATTGCAGGGCAAAGAGAACCCCGATCTGGTCCGGGCGGCGCATGGGTTGGCCGGGGGGTTGGGTTTCTCCGGCGAACTGTGCGCTGCGCTCAGCGGGAGGGCTACATTATCGGCATGTCCACCTTCACCGGGGCCGGAGACCGGGTGCTGATTCTGCTGCCGGGTGACAGGCCGGGCAGCGTCGGCGATTTGCTGGCAACAGCATTGCCGCGACTCGGCGCGGTGGGGATCAAACACGGGCCGGTTCGAGACGCGGCACTGACCCTGGCGGTGATGGCTGAGGAAAAAGTGACCGGGTTGGTAGGGCTGCCAACCCAGGTGCTGGCCCTGGCCCGGCATCTTCAAGCCAGGAGGATGCCGCCAACTTTGCAAACTGTTTTGCTACCCGCCGACCACGTGCCGGAGGCCATCAAGGCGGTGGTCGAGCGAGTTTGGGGTTGCCAGGTCTACAATCACTATGGCATGACCGAGATGGGGCTGGGCGGCGGCGTGGAATGTCAGGCCAGGCGTGGCTATCACCTGCGGGAAGCCGATTTGTACGTGGAGATTATCAACCCCCACACAGGCCGGCCGGCTTCCGAGGGAGAGACCGGGGAAATGGTCTTCACCACCCTCACCCGGCGCGGCATGCCCCTGATTCGCTATCGCACGGGCGACCTTAGCCGTTTCATCCCCGGCGGCTGTCCCTGTGGCACAATATTGAAAACTCTCGCCCGGGTCAAAAGCCGGCTGAGCGGTTACGTAAAAGTCGGTGATACAGGTTATTTGACGCTGGCCGACCTGGATGAAGCCCTCTTTCCCATTGCCGGTCTGCTAAATTTTAGCGCCACAATGAGCAGTGAGACTGGCAAAGATTGTTTGCGCCTGGATGTTAAAGTAGCTAAAAATAGAGGGACTAACCTGGCCCCGGCTATTCAGCAAGCCCTGGGGTCTATTCCGGCTCTTCGCCTGGCCCGGCAAGCGAACCAACTCGACTGGGTGGTGATAGAGGGTGAGGGCGATACGGACAGGTTGTCGGGCATGGCCAAAAGAATCCTGCTCGACCGGCGTAACCTTTGTTAGGTTTACAGAAATAAAAGATCGCTTCAAATTTATCGCTGGAGGCACAGAAACCGAGAAGGATCTGGCAGTTCTGTTGGCTACGGAGAATGAAGGTTTACTTTATTTTACGGTAGCACTGCCGGTGATGGGGATAAAGCCGTACTTCACCAGAACTTGCTGCCCCGCCGGTGATAAAACGTAATCTACAAAAGCCTGGGCTTGTTTGGCATGGGCGCTGTCACTTACGGCGGCAATGGGATAGCCGGCAATCATATTCAAATCGTCGGGGATGTCCAGCCGGCCCACTTTGCCAGCGTCGTCGCCGTTAATATCGCTGGTGTAGACAATCCCGGCGTCGGCCTCACCCAGGGCTACCTTGGCCAGCACCGATTTGACGTTATCCTCATACGAAACCACATTTTTGAGCACCTCATCCATGTAGGTGGGGCTGAAAGCGGTATTGGCGCTGGCTTTGCCCAGAAAATCCAGCGAATACTGCCCCACCGGCACTTCTTTGGCCGCAAAAACCAATTTGAGGCCGGGCTTGGCTAAGTTTTGGAGTTGGGCCAGACCACCCGGATTATCCTGGGGATAGATCACCACCAGCCGGTTGCGCACAAAGGTGCGCTCCGTCCCGCTGACCACCCGGCCGGCCTGGATGGTCACTTCCATCTGCTTTTTGTTGGCGCTGGCAAACACATCGGCGGGAGCGCCCTGGCCAAGCTGCTGCGCTAACTGCTGCGAGCCGGCAAAGTTAAAGGAGAAAGTAACGCCGGGATGCACTGCCGAGAAGTTTTGCCCAATTTCGTTAAAGGCATCGGTCAGTGAGGCGGCGGCAAAGACGGTCAGGTTGGCCGGTTCCAGCGCAGCCGCCGGTTCGGCCGATGATGAGGATAAGATAGTCTGCGCCTCCTCAGCGGTCGGGACACAGGCGGTCATTAAGAAAGCGATAAGCAACAGCCACGGCAGCAAGCCGTGAGAGATATTCTGTTTCATGTTCCCTCAAAAATATTTTATTTTTGAATATTCATAAAATGAATATAAGACCCATTATAACCCTCTCCCGGCCGGCTGTCAATTCAATCGGTACATCAAATGTTAAATTTGACAAATACGAACATTTGTTCTAAAATCCTGACTCTCTCAGGAGAAAACCAATATTTTATACTATAGTGAAAGGGGTCGGAAATCATGACAGAAATGAGTTCGTATCATCCCGGTACATTTTGCTGGGTAGACTTGTCAACCAGCGATGCAGCCGCAGCTAAAAAGTTTTATGGGCAGCTTTTTGGCTGGAGTATTGAGGACAGGCCGATGGGGCCGGAGATGGTTTACAGCATGGGCCAGATTGAGGGTAAATACGTGGCCGGCTTATACCAGGCCGGGCCGGAGGAGCAGGGCGTTCCACCCCATTGGAACTCGTATGTGTCGGCGGCCAGCGCCGCGGATATTGTGGCCGGGGCCAAAGCGGCCGGGGGCGCGGCGCTGATGGAGGCCGCCGATGTGATGGGGTTTGGGCGGATGGCGGTGATTCAGGACCCCACCGGGGCCGTGGTAGGGGTGTGGGAACCGGGCAGCCACATCGGGGCGCAGTTGGTTAACCAGCCCGGCGCATTGTGCTGGAATGAATTAGCCACCAGAGACGCCAAAAAAGCGGCCGAATTTTATACCCAGGTGTTTGGCTGGGAAGGCCGCACCCAGCCGATGGGTAATGGCGAATATACCACTTTTTACAATGGGGAGAACATGAACGCCGGCATGATCCAGATGACCGAGCAGTGGGGCGACATTCCGCCGCACTGGCTGGTTTATTTTGCCGTAGCCGATTGCGATAGCAGCACAGATAACATCAAGGCGCTGGGCGGCAATATCTTGATGCCTCCCACCGATATTCCCTCGGTAGGCCGCTTTGCGGTGGCGCAAGACCCGCAAGGCGCGGCCTTTGCCATCATCCAGCTTAGTATGCCAGGGTAACAGTAAAAGGCTTTTATGGTGGACTGGAAGGTTTGGTAAATGGCTGATGCCATTTATCAAACCTTCTCTTTTTCTGTGCAGCCCCAGTTTTTCACTCGTTAAACAATTCCCCCACCGAAATGCCCAGGTGAACCCGGCGAATCACTTCTGCCACCAGAGGCGCCACCGAGAGCATGGTGAGCTTGGGGAAGCACTTTTCGGGCGGTAAGGCAATGGTATTGGTGGCAACCACCTCTTTGACGGGCGCTTCCTGCAAGCGTTGGGCGGCCGGGTCCGACAGCACGGCGTGGGTTACACAGGCGTAAATATCCTGCGCCCCGGCAATTTTGAGGAAATGCATGGCCTGGGCAATGGTGCCGGCGGTATCAATTTCGTCATCAAAAATAATGCAGTTTTTGCCCTCCACCTCGCCAATCACGTTTAATACCTCGGCCCGGCTGCCGTCTTTTTGCTGCTGGCGTCGCTTTTCAATGATCGCCAGCGGCAAATCAAGCGCCTGGGCAAAATTGCGCGAGCGTTTGGTGGCCCCAATATCGCCGGCTACCACCACCCCATTGGGGATATTTTTGTGGCGGATGTAGTCGCTCAACAGGTAAAAGGCGGTAACTTCGTCAACCTGGATATTGAAGAAGCCTTGAATCTGCCCGGCGTGCAGGTCCAGGGTTAAAAAACGATTGGCGCCGGCAACGGTAATCAGGTCGGCAACCAGGCGGGCGGTGATAGGCACGCGCGGCTGGTCTTTTTTATCGGTGCGGCCATAGCCAAAGTAGGGCACTACGGCCGTAATCCGGCCCGCCGAGTCGCGCTTGACCGTGTCAATCATAATCAACAGTTCCATCAGGTTATCATTGACCGAAGCCAGCACGCCATTTTCATCATAAGAATTGGCGACCGGCTGAATGATAAAGACATCTTTGCCGCGCACGCTGGCCTTTAAACGGCAAAAAATGTTTTGGTTAGGAAATTTGAACACATCGGCCGGGCAAAGGGGCACCGCCAGAGCCTGGCTAATTTCTCGCGCCAGTTGCACATTGCCGTTGCCGCTAAACAGGGCTATTTCTCCGTACATTAATATCTCCGTGCTCACAACCTTACAGGACGTTTGAAAAGTAGCCCCGCATACCTGCCCCAGAGCGGCAGGTGCGGGTAGGGCTGTCACCCTACTTTTTAGACGCTTTTTTTTACTCTGAACGTAACACACTCATGACCAATTGGTCTTCAAAGTGACCATGATGAAAAACGGCGTCACGTAGACGCCCTTCTTCTACAAACCCACACTTTTGATAACACCGTATCCCACCGGTGTGGCTGGCATCTACCCGCAGGTAGATGCGGTGCAAATTGAGGGCGGTAAAACCATAGTTGACCATCAATTGGATGGCCTCCTGCCCATAACCTTGACTCCACTGGCTTTTGTCTCCGATCATGATACCTAATTCGGCGTTTTGGTGGCGCTGGTCAATCTTCATCAAACTAACCGAGCCAATATGCAGTTCTTTAGCAGTAATAACGATGGCCAGATGAAGGCTGGCGGCATCTTTACGCTGATGCTCATACCAGTCGGTTTCATCTTCCAGGTTCAGCGGAGGGTAGGTTTTAAGATGGTAAGTGACTTCGGGATCATTCATCCAGGCCACGTAACGGGGCAAATCATCCCGCTCGATGGCCCGCAAGGTTAACCGGTTGCCTTTAAGCATAGCAGGGTCTTTCTTTTTGCGCTAAAATTCACAGCCATTATAAAACGCAAAACGTAAAACGTAAAACATAATACGTTCCGAGGCGTGGGGATGCCTTGGCTACGCTATAATTTAACCCTTAGCCTCCGGTAGATGTGCCGATGGCTCGCAGGGTTAAACCCATCATAAACAGCCCGCCCACGGCCCAGGTAAGAGCGGCGCGCCGGTCGGTTTCGCCACGGGTATAGGCCCATAACGCCGGAAAAAAAACCACGCTCAGGCTGCCATACAAAAAATGAATCCCCCAGCCGCCGGGCCACAGGCCGGCCACCAGCAAAATAATCCCCAGGCTGGCCTGAACCAGCATCATAATCTCGCCTACAATAATTGCCCCGATGATGTTGCCGTCCACCCCCATCCCTCGCAGGTAGTTGATGAAGCTGAGCAGGCCAACCAAAACCATGAACAAAGGAGCGGCGTTGCCAACCCGGCCATGCAGCCAAATAACGAGGCCTAAATCCATCTCACATCTCCTCCAGGGCGGCCAGCAGCCGGTCAATCTCGGCGCGCGTGTTGTAATGCACCAGGCCCACCCGCACCATGCCGCCCGACTGCTCTACCCCCAGCCGTTCGGTGACGCTGACGGCCATGTAGTGGCCGTCCCAGGCAAAGATGCCGCGCCGGCCCAGATGAGCCGTGATCTGGCGCGGGCTAAAGCCTGATCGGGTAAAGGCTATGGTGGGGCAGCGTTCATCAAAATGTTCCGGCCGGGTGATACCATAAATGGTTATACCCGGAACAGCCTGCAAACCTTCCATTAGATAGGCCAGCAGAGGCCGCTCATAAGCCATAATGCTGTGCAAAGCCTGTTTGAGTTCTCTCCGCCGGCCCTGGTATTGAGATAGGCCGGCTTCAAACGCCTGGCCATAGGTTCGACCCAGCTCGGCCAGATAATCAATGGCGGCGCTGACGCCGTTTAAGCCTTCGTAGTGCAGTGTGCCGGTTTCAAACTTGTAGGGCGGGTTGGGATTGGCCGGCCTAATCTGGTAAGGTTGGAGAGACTCCAGGAGTTGGCGGCGTCCCCACAGCACACCGACATGCGGCCCAAAGAATTTGTAGGCGGAGCAGACCAGGAAATCACAGTTAAGAGCTTGCACGTCAATGGGGCCGTGCGGGGCGTAGTGAACGGCATCCACCCACAGCAGCGCCCCGACTTGGTGGGCCAGGGTGGCCAGCCGCTGAATGGGATTAATGGTGCCGACGGCGTTAGAGGCAAACCCAACCGCAACCAGCCTGGTCCGGTTGGTCAACAGCGAGGCCAGGTGCGCCACATCCAGGCGACACTCTTCCACATCAAAATCGGCCCATTTGATGACAATTCCTTGCTCGGCCAGGGCCAACCAGGGGGAAATATTGGCGTCGTGGTCAAGGCGGGTAATAACAATTTCATCGCCGGGCTGCCAGGTGCGGGCCATGGCCCGGCTCAGGCTGTAGGTGAGGGTGGTCATATTCACCCCAAAGATAATTTCGGTGGGCGATGCGGCGTTGAGAAAATCGGCCATGGCCAGGCGGGCCTGGTTGATCAACTCATCACTGCGGTGGCTGGTGATAAATTGGCCGCCTTTGTTGGCGTTGGCCCGGGTTAAATAATAAGCCACGGCTTCAACTACCCGCTGCGGCACCTGAGTGCCGGCGGGGCCATCAAAATAAACATAGGGCTGCCCCTGCTCATCGGTTTCGTGCAGCGCCGGAAATTGAGCGCGCAGGGGGGAGAGGTCAAGGGGTGGGTAGGTCATGAAAAACAATAACTCCTTGAGAATAAGCGTTAAGCGATGTTTTTTAGTCTGAGTGCTTTTCGGAGTGCAAAAGCTACAGCTTTTGCACTCCTCGGTGATATATAGTTACGGTCAGGCCGATCTGACCGGGGTGTTTATTTTTAAACGGGCCAACAATTTGCGCCCACGGCTTTGCATAGCCGGGCTGCCGCCGGTGATTAGAGTTTCTAAGCGGGCTACGATACCGGGCCGCAGGGCTGCATCCTGTTCGGCCAGGTCGGCCAGGGCTTGCATGGCGCAGGTTTTGACAATTTTGCTGGAATGATTCAGATAAGTGGAGAGAATCTGCAAAACAGCCTGGCGTTCGGCCGGGGTCAGTTCCAGGCGTGAAAAGAGCTGGGCCACATGCCAGCACACCTCCTGCTGGTCATTTTGGGCAACCTGCCCGATGAGTTGGGTTTTGTAGGGCTGAAGATAAGCCGGGTGTTGGCGGGTGATTTTTTCAATGGCGTCGGCGCTGCGCATGCGGATTAAGGGGTCAGAGTGAAAAAAGCCCTCAAAAAGAGGGCCAAACAGGCTTGGCTCGGCTAACACCTCAGCAACCACCTCGTCGCTGCGACCGATGGAACGGCGGTCACCGCCGGTGAGTTTTTGCAGAACAGCGTTCATTCTTATCCCAATCTTCTCTAAAGCGATGGCGAGTTTGGGGAAGATTTTACCAGTTACAAGCTCAGGCCGTAGTAAGCCGCGCCGAGCAGACCCGGATTTTCATGAAGGATGACATAAACAGGGATGTGAGCCAACAAGTCGCCAAAACGGCCTTTATTAACAAAAGCAGCCATAAAAGTGCCGTCGCGCAGTTTAGAAAGAATTTTGGGGGGAATGCCCCCACCTAAATAAATCCCCCCGGTAGCCATTACTTTGAGGGCCAGGTTGCCGGCCTCGGCGCCCAGGACGGCCACAAAAATATTAAGGGCAGCCCGGCACAGTTCAGATTCATTGGCCATGCCGGCCTGAATGATGATAGGGGTTGGGTCGGCGGCGTGATGCAGGGCCTTGGCCACCTCAGGCAATTCTTCAATGGCCCGGCTTTTTTTGAGGAATTTGTAGATATTGGGAATGCCTAAACCGCCGGAACAAACCCGCTCATAACTGACATGATTGTACTTTTTCAACAAATAGCGCAGCAGCCGCATTTGAATGGCGTTGGCCGGGGCAAAATCGGCGTGTCCCCCTTCGGAGGGCATCACGTGGTAGGTGTGATTGTGGTGGAACAGAATCGCCTCACCCAGGCCGGTTCCGGGCGCAATGATGGCTTTGTGTCCGCCCAGGGTCAGGTCAAGCTGGTCGCTGTTCAGCGGGGCCAGAGCACTGGCCGGCAGATGCGGCACAGCATAGCCGATAGCTTCCAAATCATTGAGTAATTTGACCGTCCCCGGCGGCAGGCGCAAGGCCTGGCTCAAGCCAGTTTCTGTGATGCGCCAGGGCAGGTTGGTGACTTTTGATTCGCCGTTGACCACCGCTCCGGCCACACCAAACACCGCCCTGGTAATAGTCACCTTAACGTCGGCCAGGAATAGCTGGCAGACGGCTTCTAAACTATCGTAATCGGCGCTTTTATAGATGGCTTCATGTTGGCGCTGAGGAATATCATGGTTAGAGTAGAGGGCTAAATGGGTTTTAGTGCCGCCAATA
>CAZDMM010000056.1:9021-10161 GCA_964505845.1 uncultured Caldilineaceae bacterium | reverse complement strand
TATCACCGGCAAGTAACATGGTTTATCCTCATTCGGTTGACATTTTAATCATCGGTTTTTGGCTCTGAGCATTAGTTCTAGCTGGCTGTCGTGCGCCGTTTCGTTGGGGCCGGGCGACAGGCGGACATAGCTGCCGTCGGGGCAGAGCAGACGGGCATTCATGTTATCCGCCATGGAAATTTCCAGGATGTCAATCAATTCTTGTTTCAGGCGCGGGTCTTCGATGGGAAAGAGCGTTTCGATGCGGCGGTCCAGATTGCGAGGCATCAGGTCGGCCGAGCCTAAGAGGATTTTGGGGTCGCCGCCGTTATGGAAATAGTAGATGCGAGAATGTTCCAGGTAGCGGCCCACGATGCTGATGACCCTGATATTGTCGCTCAGGCCGGGCAGGCCGGGACGCAGGCCGCACACGCCCCGGGTTACCAAGTCTATTTTAACGCCGGCCTGTGAGGCTCGATAAAGCTGCCGGATAAAGGGCGAGTCAATCAAGGCATTCATTTTAAAGATCAGGCGGGCCGGTTTACCCTGGTTAGCCCACTTGATTTCATTCTCTATCAACTCGGCAAAACGTTTGCGCAGGGTAAAGGGGGCCACCAAAAATTTTTGGTAATCTTCTTTTTTAGAGTAGCCGGTGAGGGCGTTAAATAAATCAGAGGCGTCGGCGCCAAACTCCGGTTTGCAGGTAAAGAGGCAAATATCGGTATAGATGTTGGCCGTAATGGCGTTGTAGTTGCCGGTGGAAAGATGGACGTAACGGCGAATGCAGTTTTTCTCACGCCGGACGACCAGGCTGATTTTGGTATGGGTTTTTAAGCTCATGAACCCGTAAACCACATGCACTCCCACTCGTTCCAGGGTTTTGGCCCAGCCGATGTTGCTTTCTTCATCAAAGCGGGCTTTGAGTTCAACCAGGGCAGATACCTGTTTGCCGTTTTCAGAGGCTTCCATCAAAGCATCCACCACCGGGGAATTTGTGCCGGCGCGATACAGGGTTTGCTTGATGGCTAACACCTGAGGGTCGCGGGCCGCCGCTCTTAAAAAATCAACCACCGGGGCAAAGGAGTCGTAGGGATGGTGCAGTAAAATATCGCCTTCTCGAATGGCGTTAAAGATATCTTCGTGGCTGTCCAGGTCGCGCAG
>CAZDMM010000056.1:6543-9011 GCA_964505845.1 uncultured Caldilineaceae bacterium | reverse complement strand
GGATGGATGACCGGGCTGTAGGGTGGGTCTTTCAGGTCGGGCCGGTCTATCTTGAGCAGGCTCATGAGGCCGCTCAAGCCCAATGGTCCGTGGCTTTCGTAAGTGTTTTCCGGCCCCACATTAAGGTTGGTGGCCAGCAGGTTGCGCACATGTTTGGGGGTGTCCGAGGCCACGGTAAAGCGTACCACAAAGCCAAATCGCCGCCGCTTGACCGTGGCTTCAATGGCCTCTAGCAAATCATCGGCTTCATTGGCTTCAATTTCCAAATCGGCGTTGCGGGTGATACGAAATTGATGGGTTTCGATAATTTGGTGGCCGGGGAAGAGGTCATCCAGATTGTGGGCGATGAGGTCTTCGAGCCACACAAAACGGTAGGTGCGTTCGTTGTCGCCGCGCAGCCGGCCAACCGGAATGAGCCGGGAGAGGGTATTGGGCACCTTAATACGGGCAAAAGATTCGGTATTGGTATCTGGATTGCGCACCAGCACCGCCAGGTTAAGGCTCAGGCTGGAAATGTGGGGAAAAGGGCGGCCTGGGTCAAAGGCCAGCGGGGTTAAAATAGGAAAAATTTCATTTTTAAAGTATTCATTTAACCTTTGCTGCTGCGATTTGTTGAGGTCGGTATAATTGTGCAGAAAAACGCCGGCATCGGCCAGCTTGGAGCGAATTTGCCGGTAGCAGCGATGGGCCACCTTTAAATTGGCCCGCACCCTTTTGCGGATAGCCTCAAGCTGTTGGGTAGGGGTCAGACCATCGGCCGGAACCTCGCTGACGTTAGCGGCTATTTGCTGCATCAAACCGGCTACCCGCACCATAAAGAATTCGTCCATATTAGAGCTATAAATCGCCAAAAATTTGGCGCGCTCTAGGAGGGGGTTGCTTTCATCCTGAGCTTCGTCTAAGACCCGTTGGTTGAACTCGATCAGGCTTAAATCACGGTTGATGTACAGGTCAGGGTCACGCAGATCATAATGAGGTTTTTTGGACGAAGGGGCAAGCGAACCTTTTGAGTCAGCTTTTGCGGTTACAACTGAGCCTGTCGCCAGCTCGACAACCATAGAATCCTCCAGGGCGGATACCCTGCCTGCCCCAAGTTTCAATGCCAAAATTATGCCGGTGTGGGCAGATAGTACGCCAGATGTATTTTGGAGTCAAAAATAAAACTGCTATGTGGGGCCTGATTAATAAAAAATCCTCTCCAAATTCAAGCTCAAACTTGGAGGGATTTGGGGTAAAGCGGTACGTTGATGTGGGCCGGGCGGCGCTCTAGCCGGTGTAGCTTTTTACTTTTTCAATTAAATCTGTCAAAATTAAACTTTTAGAAACCAATTCGGCGGCGCCGGCATCGAGGGCGCGTTTGGCCTGGTCGCCTCTAATATAAGCCGACAGGACCAGGACCGGGATATGTTGGGTAGCCGCGTTTTGTTTTAGATGCCAAATAGCGGTGGCGCCGTCCATGCCCGGCATCATCAGATCCATGATAATAAGGTCTGGCCGATGTTCAAGGGCTAACTCTACCCCGGTTTGTCCATCAGCAGCTTCTAAAATATTGTACCCCACCCGGCTTAATGCTAAACGCAGGAGGGTCAATTGGGTCGGTTCATCATCAACACACAAGATAGTTTTCATCCTTAATTCATCACCCCAGCAAAAAGTTACCCTTCAATAATCAATCAATCACTCTTAGAATTATATCAGTGAGTCACATAACCCACAAGAGGGAATTTATTACTGGATGATGGTTAGAAAATAGTTAAAATTTCTCAAGCGACTCGCTCTTAGGCTTAACCCATGCTAAAATTTAGGCCATAATGCTGAGATGGGTTATCACAGCAAGGATTGACGTACAATAAGGCCATATAGTATAATTTGTTATCTGGTTGGATGGCGCCGTTGCCTGATAAGCCAATGTTAAAAGCTGGTACTTGTTGCTGGTTGCATTTCCAGGTATGACTCGATATAATTAAAATAATGTTCACATATTGTTTATAATTTAGGAGAAACTGGTGGTAGCTCCAACACAACGCATAACGGATCCAGAACCATCTCCTCGTCCGCAGGGGGCGGGCGGCTTTGATGAGAACATTTTGCCTAAGGGGGCTGTGCTGCAAAAGCGCTATGAGATCATTAAAGTATTAGGGGTGGGCGGTATGGGGGCCGTGTATTTGGCCCAGGATTTGCGTTTTACCGGCGTGGTCAGACGGTGCGCGCTGAAAGAGATGATTAGCACTACCCCCGACCCGCATATGCGGCGTATGGCGGTAGAAAGCTTCTCCCGTGAAGCCAACCTGCTGGTGCAATTGAATCATACCGGCATCCCCAAAATCTATGATTTTTTCACCGAATCCATCCGCAGTTATCTGGTGATGGAATACATTGAAGGCGACGACCTGGAAAATGTCCTGGAAAAGACCGAGGGCATGCTGAAAGAAGATACGGTTTTGGATTGGGCTATCCAGGTGTGTGAT
>CAZDMM010000056.1:0-6533 GCA_964505845.1 uncultured Caldilineaceae bacterium | reverse complement strand
GCCAAACCCCGCCGATTGTCTTTAGAGACCTCAAACCTTCTAATATTATGCTGCGCAAAGATAGCAGCCGCATCTGTTTGATTGATTTTGGGATTGCCAAAGCCTTTGAAGCCGGCCAAAAAGGGACCATGATTGGCACCGAAGGCTACTCGCCGCCAGAGCAGTACCGGGGCGAGGCCACCCCACGGGGTGATATTTATGCCCTGGGAGCCACCCTGCACCATTTGCTAACCAAGCGAGACCCGCGCCTGGAACCCCCCTTCACCTTCCACGAAGAACCGGCGCGCCTGCTTAACCCGGCCCTCTCCGAAGAAACCAACGCCGTTATTATGAAAGCCCTGGAATATGACCCGGAGAAGCGTTATCCCTCTGCCCAGGGATTAAAAGATGCCCTGGTGGCAGCCTCAAAAAGAGAGAAATCAGCCCCGGCTGCCCATTCAGCTTCAACACAAATGTTGCCTGGGGCGCCCCCGGCTGCTTTTACGGTTCCGCTGGCAACTCCAGCGCCTGCACCACAACCATCCCAAGCGCCCCCGGCTTATCCACCTCAGTATGCTGCACCTTATCCCCCACCCAACCCCCCCCCCGGGTAACCACCCCCCCCGTTCCCCGCACCCCCACCCCCGCCGGATCACCAACCTCATCCAGCAGTCCCGGCCATCAGTGGGGATAATGAGGCAGAACTGGCCGACTCCATTTTGCCTATCTGGAAATTTAAGTGTGAGGATGAAATCAGGTCTTCACCAACAGCCGATAAAACTTCGGTATATGTTGGGGTGTACGATAATAACATTTACGCTTTAGACCTTAAAAACGGTAAATTTAAGTGGAAATACGCTACCGAGGGCGGTATAGCGGCCAAACCTTTTGTTTATAATGACCGCCTCATCATCGGCTCTGAAGATAGAATAGTTTATGCTATCTCCACCGGTGGGCGGCTGATCTGGACCTGCCCCACCGAGGGGCGCATCCGCTCGTCGGCTACTGTTGCCTTTGAACACGCCTTTTTTGGCTCTGATGACCACCGGCTTTATGCGGTCAATGTCCAAACCGGCCGGGTTATCTGGCGCTTTGAGGCGCTGGGGCCTATTCGCTCTACCCCGGTTTTAGGGGACGATTTGGTTTATGTTGGGTCAGAAGATGGCTACGTTTATGCCGTTGACCTCTCGTCGGGAGCGCACCGCTGGAAATTCAGGTCTAACCGCAATGTGACCTCCACCCCGGCCCTGTTCCGAGAATTGTTGATTGTGGGTTCCGCCGACTGGAATATCTATGCTCTTGACGCCAAAACCGGCTACTCGGTTTGGAATGTTCGCACCAGCCAGGCGGTCATTTCTAGCCCCACCATTTATGATGAGATTGCCTATATCGGCTCTACCGATAAATATCTCTATGCTATTGATCTAAAAAATGGTCGCGTTCATTGGAAATTTAACGCCGGTTCTCCAATTGTCTCAACGCCGGCCGTAACTGATGAAGCCATTTACTTTGGCACAATTGGGGGCGAACTTTTTAGTGTTAACCGCCGCGATAGAAAGTTGCGCTGGAAATTTAAAACCGGCGGTCCGGTACCTTCATCCCCGTTAGTATTGGATGGGATTGTATATATTGGCTCAACTGACTATCATCTGTACGCCTTGCCTGCCTGACCTTGAAAAAAATCCAGAGCCAATGCATTGGGAGGCCAATTTGATGAATTTTTTGCAACGCCTCTTAGCCCAGCCAAAAGTTGAAGAGCCGGCAGTTAGTCCAAAGGATAAGCAAGCGGAGTTAAGCCCTAATGGCCGGATTAGCCATTTAGCTCCTGGCTTGCACGTAGGTAAACTCTCTGATATTGGTCACACTCGCGAGCGTAACGAAGACTCTTTCTATGCCTTTCAGGCGCTCTTACAACACGATGGTGGGCAGGAACCTTTTGGCTTGTTCATAGTTGCGGATGGCATGGGAGGCCACCAAAAGGGTGAAGTTGCCAGTGCTTTGGCTATTCGAACCTCAGCCGAGTTTATTTTAAGAGAAATTTATCTTTCTTACCTTAATAATAACAGCTCTCAAACCGTTGCTAATCGGCCCATCAATGAGGTTTTGATTGCAGCGGTAGAAGACGCCAACGTGGCCGTGCAAAAAGCAGTGCCCGATGGCGGCACCACCCTTACCATCGCTTTGGTGATGGGCCACAGCGCCTATATTGCCCATGTAGGCGATACCAGAGTTTACTGGTTTAACCAGGGCGGCCTGAAGCAGGTCACCAAAGATCACTCTTTGGTGCAACGTTTGGTAGAATTGGGCCAGGAAACCGCCGAGGGCGCGATGCTGCATCCGCAGCGCAATGTCCTTTATCGAGCCATTGGGCAGGGCGCTTCGCTAGAAGTGGATACTTATATGCAGTTTTTGCCGCCGGGAAGCTCTTTGCTCTTATGTAGTGATGGTTTGTGGGGACCGGTCAAGCACGAGAGACTCAGCGAAATTATGGGTGCGGCTGATACTCCGCAGCAGGCTTGTGAACAATTAATAAAAATGGCTAACACCAGTGGTGGCGAGGATAATATCACTGCGGTAGTCATTGCGATGGGGCTAGAAAGCTGATAGTGCAGGTTAGTTCAATTTAGAACGTGTTTCTTAAATGGCTTTGGGACATTTTTAGGCGCAGAAACCGGGTTTTTAAGCCTTAAAATGGCTGTCTCTTTGCCCAAAGTATGGTCGAATAGTTCTCAAAAACCCGGTTTCTTTTTTAAGAAACACGCTCTTAGGTTATTCTTATACAATCCGCCACGGAAGTTATCCGGATGAATACCAAAAAAAACTATTACGACATTCTCAAGGTTGATATTAATGCGACTGAAGAACAAATTCGCAAGTCGTACCGCACCCTGGTGCGTGAGTATCATCCTGATACCAGCAGCAAGAATCCCAAAGCCGCAGAGATGTTTCGTGACGTTCAGGAAGCCTATGAAGTGTTGGGTGATCCAGAACAGCGCCGTGTCTATGACCGTTTGCGTGAGTCCGAAGGACTAGACAAATCCTCATCCATTAGCATGCGCTCAACCATTAGCCATAAATTTTTGTTGACTAATGTGGAAGAGCAAGCCTTTTACGTGCTACTGGACATCACCCCGGCCATGGATTTGCCCACCTCGCGCCTGCCGCTCAATCTTTGTTTAGTGCTTGATCGCAGCACCTCGATGCAGGGAATGCGTTTGCAGCAGGTTAAAGAAGGCACCCGGCAAATTATTGACCGCCTCAATCCTGAAGACGCCCTGAGCCTGGTGGTGTTTAGCGATAGAGCCGAGGTCATTTTGCCCAGCCAAAAGGGCATTGATAAGGCCATGGCTAAATCTATTGCCAGCACCATTCAACCCAGCGGCGGCACCGAAATGCTGCAAGGGCTGATTGCCGGCTTGCAAGAGTTAGAACGCAACCGCACCAAAGAGTCGGTTAATCACCTGATTTTGCTCACCGATGGACAAACCTATGGCGATGAAGCCGGCTGTTTGGAAAAAGCCGAATGGGCCGGCCGGCATCAAATCAGTTTAAGCACCATGGGCATCGGCTCTGATTGGAACGAAAATTTGTTAGACCAGATGGCCACCTTATCGGGAGGCATGTCGGTTTACATTGACTCCCCCCGCAAAGTGGTTGATGTCTTCAAAGCCACCATTCGCAACCTCAGTACGGTGGTGGCCCGAGAGTTGACCATGAGCGTTAACCTCTCCGGGGGGGTAACTTTGAAAGAGGCTTTTCAAGTAACACCTCATATTCAGCGTTTAGAGGTGAGAGCTGATAAAACCGTGCTTGGCCCCCTGGGGACAGGGCAAGGCAAAACTTTGATTATGGAATTTAGAGTGCGCGCCGAAACTACGCCTAATCAAAAACGCTTGATGCGGTTGACCATAGATGGGGATGTGCCCGGTCAAACTAACCGCCGTAGTTGGGAATGGGTAGATATTGTCAGTGAATTTGTGCCCACCATTGAGGGAAATACGGAAATTCCGCCGGCTATCGTAACCGCCCTGGGTAAATTGGCTATCTTTAAAATGCAAGAAAAAGCGATGGTTGACCTGGAAAACGGACATATTAGCGCTGCCACCCAACGTTTGGAAACCATGGCCACCCGTCTGCTCAATTTAGGCGAAACCGACCTGGCCCGGGCTGCTCTGCTGGAAGCGGGCCGGCTGGCTCGAACGGGTGACCTCTCGGCAGAAGGTCGTAAGAAGATTCGGTACGGCACGCGTAGTTTGTCAATTTTACCAAAGGAGATTCACCGTGATTAAGTGTCCATTTTGTGGAACCACTCACGTAGCCAATACGCTTTTTTGCAGTGAATGTGGAACCTATTTACTTGAAGATGACCGCCGGGGCACAGACCCGCTGGGTACCGATGAAATTGGCTGGGTTGGCGAGGACGAAAGCGAAGGCGAAGCCGCACCTTTTGTTAAAGGGACCGGCCCGCTGGCCATTCGGTTGCGTATTACGGATAGCGGGCGTGAGATTGAAGCCACGCTCACCAAAGCCGTTCACCTGGGGCGGTTAGACCCGGCCAGTGATGTCTTCCCAGAAATTGATTTGACCAATGATAACGGCCTGGAAAAAGGGGTGTCTCGCCGGCATGCGCGCATCCTTAAGCGTGAGGGTACCGTAGTGGTTGAGGATTTGGGCAGCATCAACGGCACCTTTATCAATGGCAAGCGTTTGGCCCCTTACCTGCCCGAAGTTTTACACGATGGAGACCAGTTGCAACTGGGTAAACTTTTGGTAGAAGTTCAAATGCGTTAAATATTCAGCCAAATCGGTTTTGAGGTGGCTTGACCCTTAACCAACCCAAGGAGAAATTATGCCGATTACAGTCATTATCCACGTACTCAATGCGGATGCGGTGTTAGCAGAAATCGAGGAGATGCCGGACCCCACGGCTAATTTTATTGTTTGCACCAATGCCCGCGCCCGTGATGGGAAACCGCTGGTTTATATTGAACGCGAGGCCACGAGGGTAATTTTTCCCTGGCATCGAATTAGTTTTGTGGAAACCTTACCCGGCGACGAAGACCAGGTGCAAGTGGAAACCTTCTACCGCGATTAAACTCAAATTAATGGCCCTGGCCTTAATATTTTGGCAAACCCGTTTTCTTGCCCGGCAGAAAGCGGGTTTTTTTTGCCGGCGGACCGGGCAACAATCGCTCCCCCCATTTTATCCGGGATGGTTTTTGTTTCTTTGACATTTTATTTGGCTAAGAGTAAGATATTTTTTCATCTAAATTTGGGGCGGTAGGTCAATCGTTCCAAAATTGTTTCAGAAAGGTCAAACTTATGGCAACTCAACAGGTTATGGTAGTTACCTGCCCCAATTGCCGAGCGCAGTTTAACGCTCCGGTCCAAAGCCTTATTGATGGCCAGGACCCTATGCTTAAATCCGCCTTTTTGCAGGGGCAGTTTAATATGGTGCGCTGCCCGCAGTGCGGCGCCATCAGCAGCGTTAATACCCCTATTCTTTATTACGACCTGGAAAAAGAACTGGCCCTGGTGCTCACCCCCAACGGTTTGATGGCCGGCCCGGAGCAGGATAAACTCATTGGCCGGCTCACCAATTCGCTGGTGAACAGCCTGCCCGCCGAAAAGCGCAAATTTTACCTGTTTAACCCCAAAATTTTCTTAAGTTATGATAGCATGGTCAAGGCTGTGCTAGAGGCCGATGGTGTTACCCCGGAAATGTTAGAGGCGCAAAAGGCCAAGATAAAACTCATGGAAGAACTTTTTCAGGTGCGCGACGAAGCCGGCCTGCGCGAAAAAATAAAAGCCCACGAGGCGGAACTTGACCGCCAGTTTTTTGAGATTTTGACGGCTTCCATGCAAGCGGCCCAAATGGAAGGGGATCGCGCCAGCGCCCAAACCTTTTATGCCCTGCGCACCATCATCGCCCAAATCAGCCCCCAGGCGCAGCAAATTGTGGAGGAGATTGACGCCAGCATGGGCCTGGTGCATATCCGCACCCGCGAAGAACTGCTGGAGAAATTACGGAATACCACCGGGGATGAGGAATTTGAAGCCCTGATTGCGGCCGGCTACCCCTTGTTAGATTATGCCTTTTTCCAGCAACTCACGGCCCAAATTGATGCCGCCGCCAAAGCCGGCCAGGCCAAAGAAGCCGAGTCGCTCAAGCAGTTGCGCACCAAAATTTTGGATACCAAAGCCCGCCACGAGGAGATGAGTCGGCAGGCCCTGCAGCAGTCCACCGCCCTGCTGCGCGAAGTGCTCCAATCCGGCGACCCCCAGAAAACCCTGGCCCAAAAGCTGGATCAAGTTGACGAAACCTTTTTTATGGTGCTTTCTGCCAACATTGAGGAGGCCCGGCGGCAAAAGCAGGAGCAGGTGGCCCAGGCCATGGAGATGATCGGCAATATGGCTATGGCTATGCTGCAAGAAAACCTGGCACAAGTACAACAGTCATAATTAATCTCGCCCCATCACTCTCATAAACTCGACCCGCCCGGCGGCGTCATCATAAATCACATAGGCCGCTCCCGGCCCATCTTCCGGGCGGC
>CAZDMM010000055.1:7616-18479 GCA_964505845.1 uncultured Caldilineaceae bacterium | reverse complement strand
CGGCGCTACTGTCGGGCGGCTGGCCGGTTTCGATGGCCTGCACCAACTGCTGGAAGGGCGTCGGACAGGTGTAGCCGGCCAGGTAATCCTCAATCGAAATCTCCCGACCATTGTGAATGAAAATATTGTGGAAAGGCATGACCGTCAGGTTATGCCCCTCAAATTGCAATTCCAGCAGGTTATGCCAGTTGCGAGTGTTCAACGCCCCGGCCACATCCAAGGATGGAAGGGTGGGGAGCGGCTGTTTGCCCGCCGCAATCACCGCAAAAAAATGGCCGTAATCGGCGATGACCTGCCCGAAATTCTCCACCTGGGCCTGGCGGTACACGTCCCAATAGCTGGTCAGCCTCGCCTGGACGGCGCGGGGCTGGCCCCACAGGGCAAGCATGTAATCAACGGCGTAGCAGCCCAGGTTGGTCAGCTCGCCGCCGCCGGAGAGAGCGGGCGGGTCAAGTCGCTCCGGCCAGACGGTTGCCAGTGGAAAATCGGTGGAAAAGGTAAAACTGAAGGTGTGGGTGTAGTTGAGGGGGCGGCCATACTGCCCGGCCCGCACCTCGGCCAGAATTTTGGCGGTAAGGGGGTGAAAACGGGCGATGACCGGAATATCGTACACCAGTTGCACCGGGTACTCTTTCACGGCCTGCTCAATCCGGCGGGCCGAGTCCAGGCTTTCGGCCATGGGCTTGTTGAGGAAGAGGTGCTTGCCGGCCCGGGCCGCTTTTTCCACCCAGGCCGCTTTGTGGTGAGGCGAGCAGGCCAGGGCGATGATGTCAATCTCTGGATTTTCCAGCAGCGCCTCGGCCGACCCGGCCAGTTCCAGGCCGATGGCTGCCGCCAGGCCGTCCGTGCGGCGCGGGTCATCCTCCCAGCCGGCCACAATTTTGGCCTGTGGTTCCTGTTTGAGAGCAAACGCGACAAATTCGCCGTGCGTGCAGCAGTTGCCTAAGATACCAACCCGATATGGTGTAGACAACATCGTCATCTCCCCCGAATTTTAGGGCAAAATTAACGTTTGATTGGTTACAACAAGGCAGCGAGGGGTTCCAGAAAGGAGTGGAAAAGGTTTTCTGGAAAACGTTTTCCAGAGTTTAGCACAAAAAAATTACCTGTCAAATCAAAGCGTCTCGGTCACTTTGCGCAGGCCGCGCGGGTGGTCGGGGTCGTAATCTCGCACCTGGGCCAGATACATGGCAAAGAGTTGGCCGGGCACAATCGCCGTCAGCGGCGACAGCCACTCCGGTACGGCCAGGGGCAGGGCCAGGGGCATCCGGGCCAAACCCAGGGTGGGGGCGTCATCGCTGATGACAATCACCTCGGCCTCCCGCTGACGCAGAATTTGGATAAACTCCTGCGTCTCCGGCAGCACCACCCCGGAAGGCGCAATAACAATGGCCGGAAAGCCATGCTCGATGAGCGCCAGCGGGCCGTGCATAAAATCGGCGCTGCTGTACGGCTCGGCCAGGGTGTAGGTCAGCTCTTTCAACTTCAAGGAAAGCTCAAAGGCGGTGGCGTAATTGTAACCTCTGCCAATGACCACGCAATCCCGCATGTAACGGTAACGCTCGGCCATCCGGGCGATGTCGCTGTCCATACTCAAGGTGGCCGCAACGGTCTGCGGAATCTGGCTCAAGGCTGACAGGCGGGCCGGGTCGGTAGTGAGGCTGGCGCTCAACAAGGCAATGGCGGCCAACTCGCTGCTGTAGGTTTTGGTGGCGGCGATGGAGCGCTCCTCCCCGGCGTACAGGTTGATAATGTAGTCGGCCTGGCGGCCCAAATCGGAGTCGGGAAAGTTGGTGATGGCGGCGGTCAGCACGCCCTGCCGCCGGGCCTCGGCCAGCACCGCCACAATATCGGGGCTTTTGCCGCTCTGGCTGATGCCCAGCACCAGGGCGTTGCCAAAGCGGGGCGGCTGCTTATAAATGGAAAAGAGGCTGGGCGTAGTCAGGGCCACCACCAACCCGTTGACCGCGCCCAGCAAATATTGGGCGTAACGCCCGGCGTTATCGCTGGTGCCGCGCGCCGCGATGGCCACGTAAGTGATGTCCCGCGCCTGCATCGCCGCCGCCAGGCTGTGGATCACCTCTTTTTCCTGGACTAAAAGGCGGCGCAGCACCTCCGGCTGCTCATGGATTTCCCGGTACAGGTGGGATTGAGTCGCCATAGGCTGTTTTACCCCCGCAATCTTTCCAGCCGCTGGCTGACATCCTGGGCAAAGCGGTTGAGATAAGCCTGGGTGTAAGCCACCACGTCCAGCCCATCATCCTGAATCAGCGGGCTGAGATCCATACCAAAACTCAGGCCGGTAGTCACGTCGGTGGCGTGGGAGGCATGGTAGGTGGCGTGGGCGCGCCGGCGGCCCATCGTGGCCAGGTCGTACCGTTTGCCGCCCGTCACCTGGGAGTCGAACAGGCTCACCAGGGCCACTTGCAGATTCTCCTGGGCCGAGCAGTCAAAGGCCACTTTGTCGCTGTCAACCAGCCAATCCAGGTCGCGCCACACCTCGCAGCCGTACAATTTTTGGGGACGCTCCGGGGTGGGCAAAGTGCGGATGGCCTCAATTACCTTCAAGGCCACCCCAATGTGGGTTTCATGCTTGTCGGCCAGGTTGTGGGTGTAGACCACCTGGGGCCGGGCGGCTTGCAGCAGCCGGGCGATGTCTTCCACCGGCTGGCGATTCCGGCCATCCTTGACCGCGCCGCTGGGGTAATCGAGCAAAACCTGGGCGGCAAATTCGCCCAGCACGGCCGCTTTCTTTTGCTCTTTGTTGCGCACCTCCCACATCTGGTCATCGCTGTAAGCCTGGTACAGCCCACTGCGGGGCGAGCCGCGCCCATTGGTGACCACCACCCCGGTAAACCACTGGTCATCGCGCTGAAAACATTTCAAAATGCCGTCAATGGCCATAATTTCCAGGTCATCCTGGTGCGCCCCAAAGGCCATATGGGTGGTGCGGGCCAGGGCGTGCTCGGCCGGCAGACCATCCGGCACAAACAGTTGCGCCGTTTCAAGGTTAAATTTCATTACTTCCTCCTAACTTGGATAAACCGGAACCAAATAGGAACACGGAGGTTCACAGAGGACTCGCAGAGGTACACAAAGAGAATTTTAAAGTCTCTCTGTGAACCTCTGCGATTTCTCCGGGTTACTCTGTGCAAGTTTTTTACTCAATAGTCTCTAATTTATCGCCGGCAAACTGGCGGCGGCGATGGCTTGGCCGACGCGCCGGCTTTTTTCATCCGGCAGATGAACGGCCAGCCGGGCTGCCAGTTCCGGGAACTCGGCCTGGAGTACCTCATTCGCGCCTTGTAAAATCAGCGGGCCGCCCTGCCCGGAGGTGCAGCGCCCCAGGATTAAGACATGTTTCACAGCGTAAAAGTCGGCATAATGGGCCAGGGCGTAGCCCAGGTAATAGCCTATACTTTGCCAGATTTTGGCCGCGCCCGGATCGCCGGCTTCTAGTTTTTGCTGCACCAGCTTGAGCTTGTCGGCATCGGTCAGCTCCGCCGGAATCTCAATCCCAACTTTGGGGGCCAGCCGAAAGACGCACTGCTGTGAGAAGTACAGCGCCCCGCAGCCCCGGTCGCCCGACCACTCGTCAAGGGGCGCGGTAGGGCTGTAATCCACTGGGGCAAAAGCCAGCTCGTTAAGCCAGCCGGTGATGTGACCGGCCTTGTCCACATAGCCAGCGGCCTGGCTGGAACCCAGGGCAATGCCCAACACCTCGTTATCTTCCAACGACATTGAGCCGGCCAGGGCGGTCACATCGCCATCGTTGACCACCTCCAGCGGCACCCCGAACTCCGCCTGCAAGCGCCAAAAAAGGCTGCGGATTTCCCCAAATCGCTCTGCCGCCACCCCCCGGAACAGCGAGGCTACCATCGGCCGGTTGTCAATATAAATACCGGCGGAACTACCGCCGATGGCGTCGAGCCGGGGCAGGTGGGCCTGGGCCGTTTTTAGGGCGGCCCTGATTTCTTGGTAGTGATACTGAGGGTCGCTGTGCTGGCGCGGCTGCCAGTCTACTTCTTCGCTAAAGATAGCCTCACCGTTGACCACCGCCGACACCTTGCGATCCGACGCGCCCAAATCAAAGCCGATGCGATAGCCTGCCAAGTGGCGGCCCAGCGGGCGGCTGTCCTCTTTTTTAGCAGGCACCTCTTTGGCGCGGCAGGAGACCACCGTAAAGGTCTGCTCGTACACCTGCCGGCCCATAAAGTGGAAATCAAAAGCCCGCTCACCGTCGGGCGCGTAGCAGGCTTGCAGGTGGCGGGCGATGCTGGCTGGGCCGCCGACATAGAGCTTCCAGCCGCCGCGCTGCCACAACAAAAACTTTACCAGCCGCTCCACATAGGGCAGGTTGGCGGCGGCAGCCGAATGCTCCTCCGGGAAAACCGTTGTTTCAAAGCGCGACACAAAACCTTCTGCGCGTTCCAGGCCCAAAATCAGCGGGACGCCTGCCCCGGAAGCCTGGACAGCTTGTTGAAAAGCGCGATTCGCCAGCACCGCCGGGCGAAACTCCTCATCCAGCGGCGGCGTAAAGCGGGGTTTCACCAGCTTAAAAGAGTCAGCCATGGGGATAGTAGCCTCAACCTCTCTATAAAATTTAATACCTTGTCTAAACTACGCCCAACTCGTGGGTCAGCAGCAGGGCGGCCGCGCCCAGGATCACAATATCGGCGTCGAGGCTGGCAATTTCTAGCCGGGTAGCGCGGGCCAGGGTAGCCAGGGAGCGCCGGATCATCTCCTGCCGGGCCGGTTCCAGCAAGGTTGATCCAAAGCGGGCCAGCCGGCCGCAAACACAAACATTTTAATTGTTCCGCGCGCCGCCCTGGTTCGCCTGGGCTTGGCCCTGGTTGTGGCCAGCGTGTGCAATCTGGGGGGGGTGGGTGGGGTCGCCGGCTTCAAAAGCTTGCAGCACCGTATCCAGGGTAATTTGTTCGGGAACGGCGGCAAACTGAAGTAATAAGGAATCAGGCCGGGCAGCAGCCATCCATTGAGCTTGTTTGAGGATAGCGCGGCTGCTGGCCACAGTTTCCAGGCAACCCCGGTTGCCGCAGCTACACAGTTCGCCGTCTTCAACCACCACCACGTGCCCAATTTCACCCGCGCCAAAGCCATCGCCATAAAACAATTGGCCGTCAATTACAATGCCGGCCCCGATACCGCGACCCACCTTAATGACAACAAGATGAGTGCTACGTTTGGTTTGACCAAAAATATACTCACCCAACGCCGCCGCCTGGCTGTCGTTAGACACATAAACCGGCAGGTCATAGCGCGCCGCTAACAAATCTCGCAGGGGTAAATCGCGCCAACCCAGGTTGACCGCTCGCCGCACGATGCCGTTGGCCGAGTCAATCACCCCCGGTGTGCCAATGCCGATGCCCAGCAACGGCTGGGGAGTCGCCCCCTGGAGTTGGTCCAGCAGCACGTGGACCAGCTCCAGGGCGGCCTCGCCGTCCTGGCCGTTGACCGGCAGGCTGACTCTCTGGCGGAGCTGGCCCCGCAGGTTGACCACCGCCCCTTGAAATTGGCTGCTGCCCAGGTCAAGCCCGATGAGGTGGCGCGAATCTGCCGCCAGGCTCAACAAGGTGGGCGGTTTGCCCCCCGCCGACAGGCCCTGGCCCACCTCGGCCACCAAACCTTCCGCTATCAATTCAGCTACATTGTCAGAAACGGTGACGCGGGTCAGGCCGGTAATCCGGGCAATATCGGCCCGGCTGAGCTGGTCGTGGTTGTAAATGGTTTTGAGGATCAGGCGGTTGTTGTGGATTTTAGTATGTTCGCGGGTGGCTTTCTCGGTCAGCGAGGTCATGTAATTATAGAGACCACTTAGTAAGTTTAGTGACTTTACAAAGTAGAGTATAATGTTGTTTCCATAATTTGTCAAGAAGCAGTTTTAAGGTTGTCCAACGGGTATATTCAAAGTAATTTGGCAAACCTTCCCGGAAGCTCCAAATAAGCTTTGTCTCAAAATTGGCCGGGTTTTGGACCAATTCTTGGCTTCAAACAGCATGCAGCTTCCGGGAAGGTGGGTTGTCCAACCAAACCCGTTGACTCTCTTTGGGGAGTCGCCTATAATGGGCAGACAAAGTAGCAGAGTTGTAGGGGTTTCAGGGTTGCAAAGTAACAGGGCAGCAAGTTTTGTTACCCTGCTACCTGCTACCTTGCCACTTGTCTGGGAGGAGAGGAAAATGAGCGAACAGTTCACGGTGGTAAACAGCACCCTTGACCTGGTGGAGCAGTTGGAAGCCATCCAGCGAGCCAGCTTTCCCCACTTATCGGAAGCCGAAATCATGACCGCTGCCCATTACACGGCCCAAATCAAACGCTTCCCAGAAGGCCAGTTTGCGGTGCTAAATGAGGCCGGGCAAGCGGTGGCCTGCTCTACCGATTTCCGCACCAAAGTGGACTTTGACAATTTTGAGCATCGCTACATTGATGCGGTAGACCACAACTGGCTGGGCAACCACGACCCGGAGGGCGACTGGCTGTATGGGGCCGACATCGGCGTGCTGCCGGAGTACCGGCGGCGCGGGTTGGGGCGCATGCTGTACCAAGCCCGGCATAACTTGATTCGCCGCTTGAATCTGCGGGGACACGTGGCCGGGGGCATGCTCAAAGGGTACGGTCAATACAAGGATTTCATTTCGGTTCAAGATTATGTGGCCAAAGTCATCGCCGGAGAGATGTTTGACCCGACCCTGAGCATTCAGCTCAAACAGGGTTTTTATGTGCATGGCATCATCCACAATTACGTGGATGACCCGTCGTGCGATGGCAAAGCGGCCTTTATTGTGTGGCGCAACCCAGATTATCACGACCGCTGACCGCAGACCGACGACCGCAAAAACCCTACGGCGGTCTGCTGTCGCCGGTCGCCGGTCCGAATGAAAGACTTTTTGGGAAACTCAAACTTATGAACCGCATTGACCGCCTCATGGCCTACTTGCTGCTCTTTCAGAGCCGGGGGCTGCTGCGGGCGCAAGATTTTGCCCAGGAATTTGAGATCAGCGAGCGCACCGTTTACCGGGATATGCAGGCTTTGAGCGAGATGGGTGTGCCGATTATGGCCCTGCCCGGCGAGGGCTATCGCCTGATGGAGGGCTACTATTTGCCGCCTATCACCTTCTCCGCCGACGAGGCGCGGGCGCTGTATCTGGCCATCTCTATGCTGACCGGACTGACCAGCCCTGGCCCCACCCAAACGGCGGCAGCGGCGGCGCTGGAAAAAATTCGGGCGGTGCTGCCGGCGGCCACCCTGCGCCAGGTAGAGGCGCTGCAGTCGGTCATCCGCTTTTATGCTTTTCCTCGCCCGCCGCTCAATTTTGATGACAAAATATTTGTGACTTTGCAGGAGGCCATTCACCACCGCCGAGTGGTGCATCTCCGCTACCACGCTCAACACAGCAATGAAGTCACCGAGCGGGAGGTGGAGCCGCTGGAGCTGGGTTTATTGGACAAAACCTGGATTCTATCGGGCTACTGCCGGCTGCGGCAGGATATCCGGGCCTTTCGGCTGGACCGGATTGACCGCCTGAGCGTGCGCGCCGAGCATTTTTTGCCTCGCCAGCAGGCGGTGAAAGCTGAACCAAGCAGCTTCAAACCAATTTCGGTTGTGGTCCGTTTTGACCCGGCCATCCTGCGCTGGGTCAAAGAGCGGCAGCACTTTACCTGGGACGAAGTCCAAAGCCGTCAAACCGGCCACGAAACCATCCTGGTTTACCGGCCGCGCAGTTTTGACCAGATTGAGAGTTGGCTGTTGAGTTGGGGAGATAACATGGAGGTGCTGGAACCGTCCGAACTGCGGGAGCGGCTGGCGCAGGTGTCTGCCCAAATACACAGCCGCCACCGGGCGGTGGGGGAATAGTTATTGGTAAATGGTAATTGGAGATTGGAGATTGGCAATTAATCTCCAATCTCTAATCTCTGTTAATTACCAATTACCCATAACCAATTACCGCCCTTACACCTTCAACCACTTCATCAAAAACAGCAGCAGCACACTGGCCAGGCTGGCCTCGACCACGTGGAGCGGGCCGATGAGGAAGAGGTTGAAGCCAAGCAGGTTGCTTAACACCTGCCCCAGGATAAAGCCGATAATGCCGGTGAGAAAATAAATGACCAGGTCACGGATGGTTTTACCCTGCCACAGGTGAAACAACACCCCGTACATCCCCCCCAGCAGCACCGAAAGCAAAAGATAAGGCGGCATGTTTTAGCCCACCAGGGGCAAGGGTTCCGAAGTTGGGCTAACTTTGGAATGCTCGGCTTGTAGCTGTGGCTTTTCAATGACGCCGCCGCCGAGAAGCTGCTCACCGGCGTAAAAAACGACCGATTGGCCGGGGGTGATGTCGCGTAGGGGCAGGTCAAAAGTGAGATGGGCACGCCAGTCTGCCAGCGGGGTGAGGGTGGCGGCCATCTCCCTGGCCTTGTAGCGAATCTTGGCGCTGACGCCGACGGGCGCGGCGGGCGCATGCCCGCTGATGTACGTCACCTGCGCCGCCAGCAGTTCGGTTTGGCCCAATTCCTCTGCCGGCCCGACAATGAGCCGGTTGGCGGCGGTATCGAGCCGCAGCACGTACAGCGGCTCCGGGGCGGCAATGCCCAGCCCCTTGCGCTGCCCGATAGTGTAAAACGCCAGGCCTTGATGCTCTCCCAACACCTGGCCCTGGGTATTGACGATGGGGCCGGGCTGCACCACCTGCGAGGCGCGTCGCTGCAAAAAAGCCCGGTAGTCGCCGTTGCCCAGAAAGCATAAATCCTGGCTGTCGGGCCGGTTGAAGACCGGCAATTTTTTTTCTTCAGCGATGCGCCGGATGTCGGCCTTAGCGTATCCGCCGACGGGGAACAGCAAATGGGCCAGCCGCTCCTGGGTCATAGTGTAAAGCACGTAGCTCTGGTCTTTGGCCGGGTCAAGCCCTTTGAGCAGTAAAAATTGGCCGTCCTCAGCCTGCTGCACCCGCACGTAATGGCCGGTGGCCAGGTAATCTCCCCCCAGGCTGAGGGCCTCTTTGAGCAGCCTGTCAAAGCGAATATCCCGGTTGCAAACCACGCAGGGGTTGGGCGTGACGCCCTGAGCATAGCCCTCGATGAAAAAGTCTACCACGGTTTGCTTGAAGGCATCTTTGTAATCCCGCACGTAGAAGGGAATGCCGAGCACATCGGCCACGCGGCGGGCGTCGGCCACGGCGTCGGGGGTGCAGCAGCGATTGGCCGCGCCGCCCTGCTCGGCCCACAGGCGCAGCATCAGGCCGACCACCTCGTAGCCCTGCTCCACCAGCAGCGCCGCCGCCACGGAACTATCCACGCCGCCGCTCATGGCAACGACGACTCTTTTGGGGTTGTTGTTATTAACCACAGATTTCACAGATTAAAACCAAAGGTTAAAGTTACAGTATTTCCCACATGACGTGGGTGGCTGGTGTCCAAACTGAGTTTGGACACCCACTTGCGTTACGAAACTCAGTTTCGCAACGAGGAGACAACGGCAAGGGGCAATTATTGTACTTTCATTGAAACGGGAGGTTTTAGAATGGCGTCAGGCCGATCAACCTATCGCTTTGGCTTTGATATTGGCGGAACGTTTACCGACTTCGTTTTGATCAACTCGCGCTCCGGCCAAATCTATACTTACAAAACGCTCACCACGCCGCACCACCCGGCCCAGGCCGTGATGGAGGGCTGGAACAACCTGTTGGCCCAGGTAGAGGCTAGCGGCGGCGACATCGAGACCGCCATTCACGGCACCACCCTGATTACCAATGCCTTAATCGAGCGTAAGGGGGCGACCACCGCTTTTATCACCACCAAAGGCTTCCGCGATGTGCTGGAAATGGGCAAAGAGATGCGTTACGACATCTACGACCTCTTGATTGTGCTGCCCCAGCCGCTGGTGCCCCGCCCGCTCAGTTTTGAGGTGGATGAACGCTTAAACGGCCGGGGCGAGGTAGTCACCCCCATCCAGTTGTCAGATTTGGCCGCCCTGAAACCCAAGCTGCTGGAGAAAGAGGTGCAGGCGGTGGCGGTCTGCTTTTTGCACTCCTTTACCAACCCGGCCCACGAGCGCGAGGCCGGGGCCTGGCTGAAAGAGAATTTGCCCCACCTGAGCGTCTCCCTCTCACACGAAGTGGCCCCCGAAATTCGGGAGTACGAGCGCATGTCCACCACCGTCTGCAACGCCTACGTTCAACCACTGACGGGGCGTTATTTGAACCGTTTGCAGAGCGACCTGCGCGAGGCCGGTTTTGCCCACCAGCTTTACCTGATGATCTCCAGCGGCGGCATCACCACCCTGGAAACGGCGGTCAAGTTTCCCATTCGCATGGTTGAATCCGGCCCGGCGGCCGGCGCTCTGGCCGCCGTTTTTTACGGCGAAGCCACGGGCGAGGCCGACCTGGTCTCCTTTGATATGGGCGGTACTACCGCCAAGATGTGCCTCATCAAAGAGGGCCGCCCGGCCATGGCCGATACCTTTGAGATTGCGCGGGTGCATCGCTTCAAACGGGGCAGCGGCCTGCCGGTGCGAGTGCCGGCCATCGAGGTGATCGAGATCGGGGCCGGCGGCGGCAGCATTGCCCGCGTGGATGAGTTGGGCCTGCTCAAAGTAGGGCCGGACTCCTCCGGGGCCGACCCCGGCCCGGCCTGTTATGGCCTGGGCGGGACTCAGCCCACTGTGACCGATGCCGATGTGCTGCTGGGCTATCTGAACCCCGACTACTTTTTGGGCGGTCGCATGCAGCTTGACCGGGCGGCGGCCGAGCGGGCCATGCAGCCGATGGCGCAGCGCCTGAAGATGAGCGTGATTGAGGCGGCTTACGGCATCTACCAGGTGGTCAACGAGAACATGATTTCGGCCACCCG
>CAZDMM010000055.1:0-7606 GCA_964505845.1 uncultured Caldilineaceae bacterium | reverse complement strand
TGGGGTGCGATCCGGGGGCGCTGCGCCATCAGCACCGCGTCCACGTGGCCGAGCGGGGGGCCGACCCGCGCCGCCTGAAGCTGATTGCCTTTGGTGGGGCCGGGCCGGTGCATGCCCACCAGATTGCCCGCGCTTTGAAGATGCAGGGCTACATTTGCCCGGCCAGCGCCGGGGTCACCTCGGCCCTGGGTTTTTTGACCGCCCCGGCCGCCTTTGAGTTTGCCCGCACCTTTATCGCCCGGCTCAGCCCCGACACCCTGCCCCGGCTGGATGAGCTTTACGGCGAGTTGGAGGCCGAGGGTCGAGCGGTGCTGGCCGAAGCGGGCGTTCCGGCGGCCGAGATGCGTTTTACCCGCCAGGCCGACCTGCGCCACGTCGGGCAGGGCCACGAGATCGTCGTCAACCTGCCCTACCCGCGCCTGGCCGAGGTAGATTTGGACCACGACCTGCGTCCGCGCTTCTATGAGCGCTACGAACAAATTTACGGCCACGCTCATCGCCATTTGGCTGTAGAGATCACCACCTGCCGCCTCACCGCCAGCGGGCCGCGGCCCCAGGTGCAGTTGCCCCAGGTAGAGGCAGCCCCCGGCCCGGCCGAACGAGCCGTCAAGGCACAGCGTCCAGCCTATTTTGCCGAGTTGGGCGGCTTTGTCCCGACGCCTGTTTATGACCGCTACGCCCTGCAGGCCGGGATGACTTTTGAGGGACCGGCTATCGTCGAGGAGCGGGACTCGACCGCGGTGATTGGGCCGCAGGCCAGCGTCACGGTGGATCGCTTTGCTAATTTGATTGTTACTTTATAAAGCCTATCTATTACCCATAAGTCTCTTGCGCCGTCTCACTGCGAATGAATTCGCAGGCTAACAGCCCAAGTCGGCTCAAGCCGACTCAAAAAAACTCGATCTTTAGTTAATATAGTGCGCTTTAGCGTACTTGGGCTATCAGCCCTGAGCTTCAGCTCGGGGCGACGCCGGCGGAGAAAGATGTGGGTAATAGATAGCAGGAAGTACGCATGCGCTTAACGCATGACCGTTATTACACTTACGCAGAACTGACCGCAGCCTTGCGCACCCTGGCCGAGGCTTTTCCCCACCTGGCCCGCTTAGAGTCCATTGGGCAAAGCCACCGCGGGCGCGAGTTGTGGGCGGTCACGCTGACCAATTTTGAAAGCGGCCCGCCCGCCGGAAAGCCCGGCTTTTATATTGACGCCAACAATCACGGCGAAGAGGTCATCACTTCGGCGGTGGCGCTGTATACGATTGATTTTCTGCTGTCAAACTACGGGGGCGACTCGCGGGCGACCGAGTTGCTCGATACCCGAACCGTTTATATTTTGCCGTGCGTCAATCCTGACGGGGCCGAGATTTGCCTGACCACGCCCTACCGCACCGTCGGCAACGGTCACTACCTGCCCTGGGAAGAGCAGACCAGCGGCCTGCACCTGGAAGACCTCAACGGCGATGGCAAAATTTTGCAGATGCGCCTGCCCGACCCGGCCGGCGAGTGGAAAATCTCCCGCCTGGAGCCGCGCCTGCTGACCCTGCGCCAGCCGGGTGAGGTCGGCGGCAGCTACTACCGCCTCCTCCCCGAAGGCAGGCTGCGGGATTGGGATGGGGTCAGCCTGCCGATTGTCAAACCGCGCCACGGCAATCTCAACCGGCAGTTTCCCATCAACTGGCTGCCGGAGTACGGCGAATACGGGGCCGGAGCATTGCCGCTGAATGAGCCGGAGGCGGCGGCTATGGCCCGTTTCATCCTCGAACATCCCAATATCACGGGAGCGCAGGCCTACCACAGCCACGGCGGGTTGATTTTGCGGCCCTCCGGCTACCGGCGCGACGCCGACCTGCCGCCCGAAGATGTCACGTTGCTGAAAAAGTTGGGACAGGTGGGCACGGAGCTAACCGGCTACCCGGTGGTTTCAACCTACGAAGATTTTACGCCAGACTTGCGCAAACCGCGCCACGGCATGTTCAGCGATTGGCTGTATGAACACCTGGGGCTGCCCGCTTTCTCTACTGAAGTGTGGGATATTGAAACGGAAGTGGGCCTGCCCAAGCCCCAATTTTTTTCAACCCGGCCCCACACCGAAGCCGAACAGATAGCCTTTTTGCGTTGGGCCGATGAGCACAGCCCGCCAGCCTACACCGACTGGCAACCCTTCCAGCACCCGCAGCTTGGCCGGGTTGACATCGGCGGCTGGGATCCTTTTTACATCCACCGTAACCCGCCGCCGCACTTTATCGAAAAGGTAGCGCAGCCCAACTGCCGCTTTACCATAAGCCACGCCCTGGCCTCGCCCCAGGTGCGAGTCCGTTCCCTGAGCGCCGAGCCCCTGGACGCCGGCTTTTACCGGGTGCGGGCCGTGGTTGAAAATCGGGGCTATCTGCCCACCCACCTGACCGCCCGCGCCCTGGAGACCGGCCTGGCCCGGCCGGTGCAGGTCGAGTTGCTCCTGGCCGAGCAGATGGAACTGCTCATGGGCCGGCCAAAGGTGGAGTTAGGCCACCTGGCCGGTCGAGAAGAGCGCCAAATGCCCTACGACGCCTGGCGGCGTCCCTGGGGCCAGCCGGCCGCCGCCACCGAGTGGTTGGTGCGTTGCCGAGCCGGCCGTGGGACGATCAGCATCCAGGTCACTTCCGAAAAAGGCGGGCAGGCCAGGGCCAGCGTTGAAATTGGAAACTCGTAATGCGTAGGGCGTGGTGCGTAGAAGATAGTTTTACGTACCACAAAAACGGAGCGCCGATGCATCGCTCGCACACCGAGCTTGATCCTATCTCACTGGAAATCCAATGGCAGCGGCTCATCGCCATTATGGATGAGATTGACAACGCCACCGTGCGGACCTCCTTCTCAACCATTGTCGGCGAGAGCCGTGATTTTGCCTGCATTTTGGTGGATGAGGCCGGCTCTTCGCTGTGCCAGTCGAGCTTCAGCCCGCCCAACTTTTGCGTGGTTTTGCCCCGCACCGCCAAAGTGCTGCTCGAAGCTTATCCGTTAGAAACGCTCCGGGAAGGCGACGTGTTGTGTACCAATGACCCCTGGATCGGCACCGGCCACCTGCCCGATTACGTGGTGCTGACGCCGGTCTTTTGGCGGGGGCGGCCGGTGGCCTTTATGGGCACGGTGGCTCACCTGGCCGACGTGGGCGGCCATCGGGGCGACATCGAAGCCTATGATGTTTTCACCGAGGGCATTTGTGTGCCGCCGGCCAAGTTATACCAGACCGGCCAACCCAACGAACTGTTGTTTGAGGTCATCGGCAACAACTGCCGCGTGCCGGAGATGGTGCTGGGCGACTTGCGGGCCATCGTCGGCACGCACCAGGTGGGGACGCGCCGCCTGCATGAGTTTTTGAGCGACTACGAGTTGGACGATTTGGTGGAACTCTCCGAGGTCATCCACACCCGCTCCGAAGGGTTGATGCGAGAGCGCATCGCCGCTCTGCCCGACGGCGTGTACGAGTTTGGGCTGGATATTGACGGCTATATTGACCTGGTTCATCTGCACGCCACCGTCGAGATTCGCGGCTCCGACATCTACGTAGATTACACGGGTACTTCGCCCCAAACGCGCAAGGGGGCCATCAACTGCGTTTACAACACCACTTATGCCTCTACCCTTTATCCTTTTAAATGCTCGCTGGCGCCGCAAATCCCCAACAACCAGGGACTTTTCCGCCCGGTTCACGTTTCGGCTCCACTGGGCTGTATCCTCAACTGCACTCACCCCCACCCGGTACAGGCCAGGGCCAAAACCACCAACAACATCAATCAAGTGCTGTTTGGGGCGGTCTGGCCGATTTTGGGCGAGCACGCCCAGGCCGGCAGCGGTTCGATCTGGCCCTTTTCCGCCGGGGGCGAAGAAGCGGGCTATGGCCGCTACTCGGTGCATATTTTGCCGCACGGCGGGCGCGGGGCCATGCGTGAATTGGATGGGCTGATCCCCATCGCCTTTCCGCACAACAGTTCCGTCACGCCCACCGAAATTATGGAAACTCAGGCCCCGATTCTGATCCTGCACAAAGAATACCTGCCGGATTCGGCGGGGCCGGGCCGGCGGCGGGGCGGCATCGGCCAGCGCATGACCTTCAAAAGCATCGCCACAGGTACGATGATGGCTCGCATCCGCCCGGACAAGATGTTCTGCGCCCCGCCGGGCCTCAACGGCGGTTCGCCGGGGCGGACGGGCCAGGTGCGGCTGAACGGCGAAATTATCACTCGTTTTCCCCCATTGGAATTGCAGCCGGGCGATGAAGTGGAGCTGCGTATGCCCGGCGGCGGCGGCTTCGGCCCGGTTTCCGAGCGTCCTCGCCAGATGGTCTGGCAAGACCTGGAACGGGGGTACATCACACCTCGCGGGGCGAAAGAAGATTATGGTTTAGAGATTGGAGATTAGAGATTATTTAATCTCCAATCCCCAATCTCCAATCTCCCTAAAAGGAGCATCTTTGCAAACAACAACCTTTGATCCCATCACCCTGGAAATTCTGTGGCAGCGGCTGATCACCATCATGAACGAGGTGGATTTCACCATCGTCCGCACCACCTTTTCGACCATTCTCAGCGAAGGCCGCGATTTTGCCTGCATCTTGCTGAACGCGCAGGGTTCGTCGCTGTGCCAGTCGGTGCTGAGTCCGGCTACCTTTTCGGTGGTAATGCCGCGCACGGCCAAAAGTTTGCTGCAACACTTTCCGCCGGAAACGCTGCAAGAAGGCGACGTGCTGGCCACCAACGACCCCTGGATTGGCACCGGCCACCTGCCCGATTACATCCTACTGACGCCCATCTTTTGGCAGGGTAAAGTGGTCGCTTTTATCGGCACAGTGTCCCACATGTCCGATGTTGGCGGCCACCCCGCCGAGATCGAGGGGCTGGACGTTTTTAGCGAAGGCTTGTGGATGCCGCCCTTCAAGCTGTACGAGGCCGGCCGGGAGAACGCCCTGGCCTTCCAAATTATGGGCCGCAACTGCCGCGTGCCCGACCTGCTGCTGGGCGACCTGCGGGCCATGGCCGGCGCGGCCAAAATCGGCGCGGAGCGGTTTAAAGAATTTCTGGTTGATTACGGCTTCCCCGATATTGAAGCTCTCTCGGCGGAAATCCTCAATCGTTCCGAGGCGGTCATGCGGGAGCGCATCCGGGCCTTGCCCGACGGCGTTTTGGAATATGGGCTGGATATTGATGGCTACATCGAGACGGTGCATCTGCACGTCAAAATTGAAATCCGCGGCAGCGATATCCACATTGACTACAGCGGCTCTTCGCCCCAGCGGGCCGACGCCGCCATCAACTCGGTTTACAACAGCACCTATGCCCCCACCGTCTACCCCTTCAAGTGCGCCCTGGCCCACGACATCCCCAACAACGAGGGCCTCTTCCGGCCCATCCGCATGACCGCCCCGGCCGGCTCCATCTTGAACGCCCAGTTTCCGGCGGCGGTCAAAGCCAGGGCCAAAACCATCAACAACATGAACCAGGTTTTGTTTGGGGCCTTGTGGCCGGTCTTTGGCCCGCGGGTGCAGGCCAGCAACGGCGGCATCTGGCCGCTGGTGCTGATGGGGCAGGATGATGATTTTGGCAACTTTTTGGTGGATATGCTGCCGCACGGCGGGCGAGGGGGCATGCCCACCCTCGATGGCATGATCCCGGTGGCCTACCCGGAGAACAGCACCATCACCCCCTGCGAAGTCATCGAAACCAAGTCGCCGGTGATGTTCTTTAAAAAGGAGTTCCGCCCCGACAGCGCCGGGCCGGGCCGGCGGCGGGGCGGCATTGGCCAGGTGATCACCTTTCAGCACACCGGCCGGCAGCCTATGATCTTCAACTTGACCCCCGACCGCATCGCTACCTTGCCCCAGGGCCTCAACGGCGGGCAGCCGGGCCGGATCGGAGAGGTTTACCTCAATGATACCCTGGTGACCCGCTTCCCACCGATCCGCTTGCAACCGGGCGACGTGGTCGAGCTGCGTATGGCCGGCGGCGGCGGCTTTGGCCCGGTTTCAGAGCGCCCCCGTGAGCTGATTCTACGCGACCTGGAATTGGGGTATATCACACCTCTTGGTGCCAGGCAGGATTATGGTTTGGATACTTTTCATGTCATTCTGAACGGAGCGGAGCGAAGTGAGGAATCTCCCTCGTCTTGATGAGTCAAGATCGCTGACTGAAAAAGACGGCCCTGGGGATTCTGAGGCCGAAGGCCGAAGAATGACATAAGCCAATCTCCCTATTAAGGAAAGTTCTTGCAAACGACAACCCTTGACCCCATCACCCTGGAAATTCTGTGGCAGCGGCTCATCACCATCTTGAATGAGGTGGACCAGATCATCGTCCGCACCACTTTTTCGACTATCCTCAGCGAAGGCCGCGATTTTGCCTGTATTTTGACCGACCGGCGCGGCGCGTCGCTGTGCCAGTCCAGTTGGAGCACGCCTAGCTTTTGCGTGGTGCTGCCGCGCACCGCCCGCGTGCTGTTGCAGCGTTTTCCGCTGGAAACGCTCCGCGAAGGCGACGTTCTTTGCACCAACGACCCCTGGATTGGCACCGGCCACCTGCCCGACTACATCCTGCTGACCCCCGTCTTTTGGCGCGGCCAGGTGGAGGCTTTTATCGGCGCCGTTTCCCACGTGTCCGATGTCGGCGGCCATCCCAACGAGATTGAAGGCTACGATGTGTTCAGCGAGGGGCTGCGCATGGCCCCCTTTAAATTGTACGAAGCCGGGCAGGAAAACCGGCTGGCCTTTGATTTGATCGGGCGCAACTGCCGCGTGCCCGACATGCTGCTGGGCGACCTGCGGGCTATGGCCGGCGCGGCCAAAGTGGGGGCCGACCGCCTGCGCGAGTTTTTGGTGGATTACCAGATGGAGCATCTTGACCCCCTGGCCGGCGAGATTTTGACTCGCTCCGAGGCGCTGCTGCGGGAGCGCATCAACGCCTTGCCCGCCGGGGTGTATGAATACGGGCTAGATATTGATGGTTACATTGACACCGTTCACCTGCACGCCACCATAGAAATCCGGGCAAGCGATATTTTTGTGGATTACACCGGCTCCTCGCCGCAAACGCCAAAGGCCGCCATCAACGCCGTCTACAACACCACCTTTGCCACCTCCATGTACCCCTTTAAATGCGCCCTGGCCCCCGATATTCCCAACAACGAGGGTCTTTTCCGCCCCATCCACATCGCTGCGCCGCCCGGCTCGATTCTCAACGCCCAGTTTCCGGCCCCGGTCAAAGCCAGAGCCAAAACCACCAACAATTTGAACCAGGTGATTTTTGGAGCCTTGTGGCCGGTTTTTGGGGAGCGGGTGCAGGCCAGCAATGGTGGTATCTGGCCGTTGGTATTGATGGGGCAAGACCCGGAATGGGGTAACTTTTTGGTGGATATGCTGCCGCATGGCGGGCGGGGCGGCATGCCCAGCCTCGACGGCATGCTGCCGGTCGCCTACCCCAACAACAGCACCATCACCCCGTGCGAGGTGATCGAGACCCGCGCCCCGATCAGGTTTCTCAAAAAAGAGTTCCGGCTCGACAGCGCCGGGTCGGGCCGTCACCGCGGCGGGGTGGGCCAGGTGATTGCCTTCAAACACACCGGCCGGCAGCCGCTCATA
>CAZDMM010000054.1:0-18676 GCA_964505845.1 uncultured Caldilineaceae bacterium | reverse complement strand
GAGAGGGGAGTCGCGCCAGCGACGGGGTGAGGGTTGTTTGTAAAGGGAAGACTTCTTGGAGAGCTTATTATCGGATATAGCAATTACGCCACCGCCGCTGTCTCGGCCGCCTGCAAGCGACTGCCGCAGCGGGGGCAGGTTTGCCAGGTGGAGAAAACTTTGATGCCGCAGTGGGTACACACCAGCCGTCCGCCTTTGAGGCTGCTGCCACAGGCCCGACACAGCGTGGCCGAGGCATTGGCCACGCGCTGGCAGTTAGGGCACACCTTGCCCACCGGCTCCGTTACCACCAGGGCAGATGACCCCGCCTGGTGGACGTACTCACCGCGCAGGATGGCTTGATACTGCTCGGAGTCGGCCCAACTCATAATTTCTCTGGCCCGCACGATGGGGAAAGGATGGGTTTGCTGCATCAGCATATTCACCTTAAAAATCTGCTCAATCAGGCCGTCGCTGGTCTCCTCGTACTCCTGGGCCTGGGCCAGAATGCTGTCCAGGTGAATCTCCGGCAGGATGGTTTTAGAGCCGCCGGCCAGTTTGCTTAAGGCGCTGGCCACCACCTCCCGGTCTTGTACCACCAGCAGGGCCGAGCGGTCGCACGAAAGTTCGGCCTTGCGCTCCCACTCCAGGATGGCCAGTTGCAGCGAAATCAAGGCCAGTAGACCGGTGCCGGCCGGCAGCAGATTGCGCATCACTTCTACGCCCACATAGCGCAGCAGGTAGGCCAGGCTCTTGTACAGCATGTGCTGGCATTTGATGTGGCCCAGCTCGTGGCCGATGACCGCCAGCAGTTCTTCCTCGCTCAAAAAGTCAATCAGCCCGGCAAACAGGGTGATCTGGTACTTCTCCATGCCAAAGGCAAAGGCATTAATCACATAGTTGCTGCTGACATAGATTTCTGGCAGTTCCGGCAAATCCAAAATCTGGGCCGCCTTGACAAACTTTTGGTACACGCTGCCGCCCTGGTTTGGCCCCAGCCGCACCGAGTTGGAGATGCTCCACATGTGCATCCACTTTTCTACGGTGTGTCCCGACACCTTTCTGAGCACCGTCCCCAACAGGGGAACCTTGCCCAAATTGGCCGTGGCCTCCACATCCCATGGATGCTGAAAGGCCGCCGGGCTAAGTCCGGGAAATTCGCGTAATTGGTTGAATTCCATATTATTCCTCCCATTTCTTCAGCACAACTGTCGCATTTTGACCGCCAAAGCCAAAGCCGTTGACCATAGCCACCTTCACCTCGGCCGGGCGGGCCTGGTTGGGCACATAATCCAGGTCACATTCGGGGTCGGGGTTTTCCAGGTTGATGGTTGGGGGCAGGCAGCCGGTCTGCATGGCCTGGATGGCCGCAATGGCCGAGAGCGCCCCGGCTGCGCCCAGGGTGTGGCCGGTCATACTTTTGATAGAACTGATGGCGACATCATAGGCAGCCTCACCCAGGGCCATTTTGATAGCTTTGGTTTCGATGGCATCGTTCAGGGGGGTGCCGGTGCCGTGCGCGCCGATGTAGTCTACCTCTTTGGGATTCAACCCGCCATCCTGCAAGGCCCGCTGCATGGCCCTGGCCTGGCTGCTGCCATCCTCACGCGGTGAGGAGATGTGAAAAGCATCACTGGTCAGCGAGTAGCCTTTGACCTCGGCCAAAATTTTGGCCCCGCGCGCCTGGGCGTGTTCCAGCGATTCCAGCACCAGCACGCCTGCGCCCTCGCCTACCACCGTGCCGTCGCGGTTGGCGTCAAACGGGGTGATACATTTTTTGGGGGTATCGCTGCGTTTGGTCAGGGCGGTCAAACGGCCAAAAGCGCCGACGGTCAGCGGGGTAATGGCGCTCTCGGTGCCGCCGGCCAGCATCACATCGGCATCACCCCACACAATGCGGCGCATGCCTTCGCCAATGCCAGAGATGCCGGTAGCGCAGGCAGTGACCGAGGCGTTAACCGGGCCGCGAATGTTGTAATTGATGGCGATAAAACAGCCGGGCATGTTGATCAGCAGGGCCGGAATGGTGGCCGGGTTAACCTTTTTTAGCCCATGCTGCTCCAGATTCAAACGCTCTGCCTCCACCACATCGGCCCCGCCGATGGCGCTGCCAATTTCAATCCCCACGCGGGTGGGGTCTTCCAGGCTCAAATCCAGGTTGGCATGGGTGATGGCCTCGTGCGCTGCCGCAACCGCAAAATGCAAAAAAGCGGCCATGCGCCGGGCATCCCGTTTGTCCATGTAATTGACCGGGTCAAAATCTTTAACAAAGGCGGCTACCGAACATGGAAATCCGCTCGTGTCAAATTTGGTAATAGGTTCCACGGCGCATTCGCCGCGCATCATGGCCGCCCACGAGGCTTCTAGCGTGTTGCCCAGGGGGCTAACCATGCCCATCCCGGTCACTACCACGCGTCGCCGCTTGCCGTTATTATCAGTTAACATAAAAATCTTGTCTATCCTCCCTGAGTGACATTGGTGAAAGACTGAAGGATTTGTCCCTCAAGCCCTATAATAAGTTTATGAACATGCACAACTGTATATAACACTTTAGCCTGGTAAGCGATACGTTTTGATAATCTACCTAATTGACAAGCCTAAAAGATAAGGGTAAAATCCAGAAAGGTTTTTGGGTTTTTTGGGTCTTCGGTTTCAATAGAGGAGGTATGATCGTGCTAAAATTGACTCCGCGACAACAGGCGTTCCTGGACAAATTATTTGAACTTTATCGTGAGTTGAAAGGGCCGGTACATTATTCTATTGTGGCCGACAAGTTAGGGGTCAATAAATTTTCGGCCTATGATATGCTCAAGGTACTGGAAGAAAAAGGGGTAGCCGCCTCGGATTATGTGCTTGGCGGCGAGCAAACCGGCCCCGGACGTTCACAGGTGGTATTTTATCCCACTAATAAAGCGGCGCAATTTTTAACCCAACTACGCGATGAAGTCCGTTACAGCAGCGATTGGTCCCGGGTCAAAGAGCGCATTTTGCAGCGCCTGGAAAAGGCCCGCCAAACTAATCCGGCCGAAGCCCTGGGCGAGGCCCTGTCAAACCTGCCAGATACCAAAGTGCCCCTCAATTACTGCGCCGAAATGATTTCGGTGCTGCTGCTCAATTTAGAAAGACTCCATGCCAATAATTTGCAGCCGGCGCTTGACAGCCTTAACGCCAAAGGTAAGGTTGGGTTGGGGGCGCTGGCCGGTTTAAGCCTGGCTTTCTCCTTAACCCACGAGGCCGAAGACCACAGCCTGACCGATAAGTTGCTGCTCCATACCCAACGGTTTCAAAACCAATTGGCTGAGATGAGCGACGACAGCATCAGCAAGCTTTCTGCTTTTTTGAATGACGCCATGCGAGGTATGGCGGTCCAGTCATAAATTTGAGCGCTGGTTGGAGGTTCAACGTTTAATGTTCAACGGACCATGATAAAGGTTGTTACCGACTCTACGGCCTACATTCCTGCTGATTTGGCCCAACAATATGGTATTGCCGTAGTCCCGCTCAAAGTTCACTTTGGCCAGGAAACGTATGATGAAATAACCGGCCTCAGCAACCAGGCCTTTTATCACCGGCTCACCAATTCCCCTGTTTTTCCCACCACTTCACAACCTTCGGTGGGACAATTCAAACAAACTTACCAAACTATCCTCAATCAAGATCCGGTCGCCGACATTTTGGTGTTGACCATTAGCAGCAAATTAAGCGGCACTTATCAGGCTGCGCTCACGGCAGCAGAGCAACTGCCCTCGGCCCGGATTACCGTTTTTGACAGCCTCTCGGCGGCGATGGGGTTGGGGCTGATGGCCATTACCGCCGTCGAGTTGGGCCTGGCCGGCCGCACTCAGGCCGAAATCCTCTCACGGCTGGAGCAGATGCGCCGTGATACCAGCATTGTGTTGGTGGTTGATACCCTGGAATATCTGCGGCGGGGGGGACGTATTGGAGCAGCCGCGGCTTTTTTGGGAACCCTGCTCAATGCCAAGCCGGTTTTGGCCGTGGTCGAGGGCAAAATCCTGCCGCTGGACCGGGTGCGCAGCAAAAAAAAGGCCCTGGAACGCCTGCTGGTGGAATTGGAAAGCAAGCTCCCCCAGCCTGCTCACCCGGTTCAAGCCGGCGTCATGCACATTGCCGCCGCAGAAGAGATGGCCAGTATGGTAGCTCTCATGCGCCAGCGGTTTAACCTTATCCGCCTTTATACCTCTGAACTGGGGCCGGTGGTCGGCGCGCACCTGGGGCCGGGCGCCCTGGGAGTCGGCATCTGCCTGGAGCCACAGCCGTAATTCTCACCTTTGCCTTCCCGGAAGCTCAACCAGCTTTCGGGAAGGTTTCTAAGCCCTAATTCCGCTTCCATCACAATTGACAATTCTCCCCTCACAATTTATGCTGCTGATCCTCAAACTCAAGCTGACTGGCGCCTGGCGAACAATAAATTTTGCCAGACTGGAGGAAAGCGCCAGTCACCCGGATAGTCACCATAACTTTTTGAATTCTGTTGTGTTTAAAATGTCAGACCTTATGAATGAGGATCAACTCATCGAGCAGGCCAAAACCGATCCGGAGGCGTTTGGTCAACTCTACGAGTTGTATGTAGACAAAATCTATAACTACATCTACTACCGCTTGGGCAACCAGCATGAGGCCGAAGATTTGACCGCCAAAGTCTTTTACCGGGCGCTCAATCACATTGCCCATTACAATAACAAGGGCGTGCCCTTTGCAGCCTGGCTTTATCGCATTGCTCATAACCTGGTGGTTAACTGGCGACGCGACAACCAACGGCGGCAGATAGTTGGCCTGGAACATCTGGATTTGAGCGGCGACCGGCATGAGAATCCGCAGCATGCGGTGGAGCAGTCTAACGAGCGTGAGATTCTGCTGGCTGCCATTCAACGCCTGCCGCGCGAACGCCAGGAGTTGTTGATGCTGAAATTTGTTGAGCGCATGTCAAATGCCGAGATTGGCCAGGTAATGGGGCGCAGCGAAGGGGCCATCAAATCACTCTATCACCGCACCCTGGTTTCGCTCAAAGAGTTGCTGGCCGAACACGAAAATTTGGTCAAAGAACTCAAGCTCGATGAGGCGTAGAAGGAACTGAAGGACATGTAATCATCCGCAGTTCCCTCAGTTCTAACAATTCCTTTAGTTCCCTGTAATTTATGCTCAAAATCGTTACCGACTCTACCTGCGATTTACCACCGGCATGGCTGCAAGAATATCAAATTACGGTGGCGCCCATTCACATTCATTTTGACCTGGAAACCTTTCGGGAGGGGCAAACCATAACGCCCGACATGTTTTACCGCCGCATTGAGGCCAGCGGAACGCTGCCCACCACCTCGCAGCCCTCGGTGGGGGAATTTAGCCAGCTTTACCAGGCCCTGACCGCCGACGGCAGCGAAGTGCTGTCGGTGCATGTGACCAGCAAATTGAGCGGAACCTATCAAAGCGCCGCCCTGGCTGCTCGACAACTGCCCTCTGGCGCTCCGGTGAGCGTCGTTGACAGTTTGAATGGCTCAGTGGGGCTGGGGCTGCTGGTGCGTGAGGCGGCCCAATTGGCCCGGGCCGGCCTCACCCGCGCCGACATCGTGGCCCGTCTGGAAGCCCGCCGGCCCCACATCCATATTTTTATCATGCTCAAAGATTTGCGCTACGCCCGCATGAGTGGGCGGGTAGGGCGTTTGCGAGAACTACTGGCGGCGCTGCTGCATGTCAAACCGATTGTGGGGGTTGACGCCGGGGCGCTGATTCCGCTGCAACGAGTCCGCAGCCAGCAGCAAGGCTTTGAGCGCATGGCGGCCCTGGCTGCCGAGCAGGTGAGGCAGAGGCCGGTCCATGTGGGTATCGCGCATGCCCTGGCCCCGGCGGAGGCCGAAACCCTGCTGGCCCTGGTCAAAAGCCGCCTCAACTGCCGCGAGACCTTTATCGCCGATTTGGCCCTGTCGCTAGCGGTTCATTTTGGCCCAGGAACCGTTGGTTTGGCCACCTACCCGGCCGAAGAGAACTAGAACGCAGATAACGCTGATCGAACTGATTTTCGCTGATCTTTTCAAAAATTTTATCTGCGCCATCAGCGTTCTATCGCTTTAAGTACATAATTTATGGACTATGTCCGGTTTTTGCTACCTGCAACCCTGCTACCTGAACCGTTAGGGGGAGTCTATGGACAAAAAATTGCTCGAAGAAATTTTGGCCGCGCATGCGGATCATCTGGTTCAAGGCAAGGCCAAAGGCAAAGATTATTTCAAGTTGCTGGCCGATCCCAAAGCCGAACTGGAGCCGCTGCTCAATGTGGCCGAGCAGGTCAAATCCACCCTCAAGCCGGTCAAACCGGCCCGCAAATTTGAGCGTGAATTAAAGCGCGAACTGTTGGCGACGGCTCACCTGCGTCGGGCCGAAGGCTACGTCCCTCCCAATGCCTCGCGAGATTTGCTGATCCTGGCCGCGCTGATCGGTTTTGTGGTTTCGCTGGCCGCCGTGCTGTTGGCCTGGCGACTCCGCAGCCAAACAGCCTAAGGTAATGAAAATTTGGAGTGCAAAAGCTACAGCTTTTGCACTCCAAGCAATTTTTTGGGAGGAAAAATGCCGCCATCTTACAGCCACATCAGCGGCTGGGGTAAATACGTTCCGGCCAAAATCCTGACCAATTACGACCTGGAAAAAATGGTTGACACCAGCCACGACTGGATTGTGCAGCGCACCGGCATCCACGAGCGGCGCCTCGCGACCCCGGATGAAACCACCGCCACGATGGCCGTAGCCGCCTCGCAGCCCGCGCTGGCTAAAGCGGGACTCTCCCCCACCGATTTGGATTTAATCATCGTCGCCACCTCCTCGCCCGATTATTTTGTGCCGGCCGTCTCCAGCATGGTGCAGGCTCAACTGGGGGCAACCTGCCCGGCCTTTACCGTGACCACCGGCTGCACTGGCTTTGTCTACGCCTTGGTGGTAGGGCATCAGTTTATTGCCAACGGGGCTTTCCGGCGGATTCTCATCATTGGGGTGGAGTTGATCAGCCGCTTTTTGGATTGGAGCGACCGCAACACCTGCGTGCTGTTTGGCGATGGGGCGGGCGCGGTGGTTTTGGCCGCCAGCGACCGGCCCGGCGGCGTGCTGGCTTTTGACCTCGGCTCCGATGGGGCGCGAAGCGAGCATCTAAAAATGGAAGGCGGCGGCTGCGCCCAGCCGATGAGTCACGCAGTGATTGAGCGGGGCGAAAACTTTTTGCGCATGAACGGGCCGGAGGTGTTCAAATTCGCCTCGCGGATTTTGCCCCAATCCACCCAGGCGGTGCTGCGCAATGCCGGCATGTCCCTGGATGAGCTTGACCTGCTCATCCCCCACCAGGCCAACGCCCGCATCATCGAGGCCGCCATCAAGCTGCTGGGGATTGAACCCCACAAAGTCTTTATCAATTTGCACAAATATGGCAATACTTCCGCCGCTTCCATCCCGATAGCCCTGGTGGAAGCTTTGGAAGAAGGGCGGATCAAAAGCGGCGACCGGCTGGCCCTGGTCAGTTTTGGAGCCGGCCTCACCTGGGCCAGTGCGGTGGTGGGCTGGGGATAACTTGCCTGATGAGTTTTGAAATTCAAACGTGGGATATTAGCTTTACCCACTGTTTGGCCATTCACTCTACATCACATAGCTATTGTTGTTTAAGAAACATGCTTTGAGAGCCGCCAGCAGAGCTAAGGAAGTATAGGGCTACCTTGGTAAACGGATGCGGCATTCTCAGCTGATTGCAACTGCCGGGAACGGCGGCGGACCAAGAACCTTCATTGCGCCTGTTCCCTCGCCAACAGCACGGAGGCGAGCGAAGTCAATTTTTGTCGGTGGAAGCGTTTGGCTCGACGCTACCTCTCCTGCTTGACGGTAAAACTTTTCCATCGCTCCGCCGGGCGTGACAACCCACAGCGATCGTTCCATTTCAGAGGTGACGAGAAACGCATGTGGGGTGCCTCTGGGAATCCAAATCGTTGCGCCGGGTCCAACGCTCTTCTCAACCCCGTCAATGTGCAACAGCAGTTCACCCTCAAGCACATAGGCCGTCTCATCATGATGCTCGTGTAGATGAAGCGGAGTTGTCTTGCCACGGCTTGCGGCATGCTCAATTATAACGAGCCTGTCTCCAGATTGCTCGCTTGTCACCTTGAAGTTAACAAGGCCACCTCCAAACCAAACATTGTCGCCTTCTTCCGGCTTAGTGATTACCGATATTGGGTTATTCATACTGTCCTCCTAAGTTTGCGCGAATCAATTATGATAAGTAGTATACCATTATGGTCATCTGAGTACCATTTTACAATAGGATTATGAAAATGTCAAGCACTTATGAGTCAACCGGCCGCATCGCGCAGAAGACGCGGACCCGCAAAGCCCTAATAGATGCAGCACGCACCCTAATTGCCACCGGAGTCACACCAACCGTTGAGGATGCTGCGGCCGCAGCATCAATCTCGCGGACGACTGCCTACCGTTACTTCCCGAATCAGCGTGATCTGTTGATCGCAGCGTATCCGGAGGCCGAGCTCCAGTCATTGCTGGGGGACCATCCACCTGACGATGTCGTAGCCCGTCTCGAATTGGTCCTGGACAAGTACCTACGCATGACCATTGACAACGAAGCGGCACTCCGTACCGCGTTGCGCTTGTCCCTTGAACTGGATGGAACCCATCGGGAGAACCTGCTCTTGCGCCGGGGACGAGTGATCAATTGGCTGAAGGACGCTCTTGAGCCGCTATCAAGGCAGCTACCCGAACAAACCGTGATGCGCCTCGTCTACGCCATCAGAACGTCGGCCGGCATCGAGGCGCTTGTTTGGTTGTGTGATGTTGCTGGTTTATCGCGTGATGAGGCGAGGGAACAGATGATTTGGTCAGCCCAATCGCTGCTTCGAGCGATCCTGACCGAGGCGAATTTGAACCAAACCGGCCTCATCCCTGATAAGGCCCAGTAAGCTCACCCGGTTAAGCCAAGTGGTTAGTGAACACTTGTCCGAGACGCGATGCCCTTTAAGTCGTCGCCACACTGTTTCGCACATATTCCACCAGCGTCCGCAGGGGAATCCCCGACGCGCCTTTGGTCATATAACTGCGGGGAGTATGTTCCGGGCCGGAGCCATAATCGGCCCCGCCGGCCATATCCAGGTGCGCCCAGGGCCAATCCCCCACAAAATGGGCCAAAAAACGGGCGGCGGTCACGGCGCTGGCGCTTCGCCCCCCTGAATTTTTAATATCCGCCACCGTGCTTTTGATTTGGCGGTCGTAGGCCGGGTCTAGCGGCAAAGGCCACAACGGCTCACCCACCTTTTGCCCGGCGGCCCGCAGCGCCAGGTCATCACAGAACAGGCTACTCAAGGCCCAACTCCGCCCTCAACCGCTTCAGTTGGGCCAGGGCCGCCTCGACCCTGCTTTTGTTCTCCGGCACATTGAGCCAGCGGCTCACCCCGGAAGGATGGGGTAAGGGCACGACCCACCGGTGGTCATCTTGAAAAACCTGGCCGATAATCTGTTCCAGGGGCCGGCCTTTAACCTGCGGTAGAAAGCGCTCGATGGCGATGCGCCCCAATGGGATAATAATTTGGGGCCGGAGCAGGGCCAGCTCTTGCTCCAGCCAGGGGCGGCACAACTCCCGCTCGATGGCGGTGGGCACGCGGTCGCCCTGGCCGCTGCTGCTTTTACCCGGATAACATTTGGTAATGGCCGAGAAGTAGTGCCTGGCCCGGAAGTCGGCCTCCAGCCAGCCGGCCCGCTCTAGCCAATGCCAGAGCACAGAGCGCCGGCGGCCGCGCCGCAAGCCAAAGGGTTGGCGTAGCTGGCCTTCTTCCACATGGCCGGGAGCCTGCCCCACCACAACCACCTGGGCCGTAATTGGCCCGCCAAAGATGGGCATGCCGCCGACAAAATAGCCGGCTTCGGCGCATTTGCGGCAGCCACGCACCGTGGCGTGGAGGGCGTCAAGGTGAGCTTGGGCCGGAGAATCAGACATGACCTGCGCTGAGAATCTTAGCCTTCATTCATTAATTGAAAATGAGGTTTTGATTTCTACCGGCTGCTGCAAGGTTTGGCTGACCACGCAGTATTTGTTTTGCGACAGCTCAATGGCTCGCTCGACCGCTTTGGGGTCAATATTGTCGCCCTTGATTACATATTTGATCTCGATGGTGTGGAAGGGTTTGGGGTAGTCGTCGGGTTGGTGGCCCGCAATTTCAACTTCTAAACTGGTGATATTGAGCCGTTTTTTTTGCAAAATGCTGATAACATCCATGCCGGTGCAGCCGGCCAGGCCCAGCAGCAAGAAACGGCTGGGTGAGATATTTTCTCCGCCCATAGCCACCTGCCGGCCCTTGCTATCTGTACCGATAAAATTTAACTCCTCGCCTGTCCAGCGAGCGGAAACATGCCCGATTGCCATTGAATTCTCCTTTTGTAAATAGTAATTAGTAGTTGGTAATTACCAATTACTGCTTTCTCTGAGCGCATAAATTATAACAGAGGAAACATAAACGTGAAACGTTAGAACCTGGAATGTTTTAACTGCTGCAAGCGGCGAGCGGCTTCTTCCAGGGTGGGGCGGGTTTTACAGAAAGCAAAGCGGGCCAAATTGGCCCCATCGGCCGGGTTGTAATAAAAGGCGCTGGGCGGAATAGCGGCTACCCCGATTTTGGTGGTGAGGTGGCGGCAAAAGGCCACATCATCAGGGAAGCCCAACTCGCTGATATCTACCATGATAAAATAAGTACCCTGCGAGATAATCGGCTTGAGTCCGGCCTCGGCCAGCGCGCCGGCCAAAAAGTCACGGTTATCCTGGTACATGCCGGCCAGGTCGGCGTAATAGCCATCGGCGCTGGCCAGGGCTGCGGCAACGGCCTCTTGCAGGGGTGCAGCGCCGGAGTAGGTAACAAATTGATGCACTCGGAAGAGGGCCTGGTTCAATTCCGGGGCGGCAATGGCCCAGCCCACCTTCCAGCCGGTCATGCTAAAGGTTTTGCCCGCGCTGGAAACGGTGACGGTGCGCCCGGCCATGCCTGGCAGGGTAGCCAGGCAGAGATGTTTCCGGCCATCAAAGACAATATGCTCGTAAACCTCGTCTACCAGCGCAATGACATCATACCGCTGGCACAACTCGGCAATCAGGCGCAGTTCGGCTTCGCTGTAAACTTTGCCGGTGGGGTTATGGGGCGTATTGACCACGATGAGCTTGGTTTTATTGGAAAAGAGAGCGGCCAGGGCTGTCGGGTCAATAGACCAATTGGGCGGCTGCAAGGGGTAGAAGCGTGGGATGCCCCCGGCCATTTGCACCGAGGGCAGGTAAGAGTCGTAAAAGGGTTCAAACAGGATAACTTCATCACCGGGGTTAACCAGCCCCATGATGGCGGCAAAGATGGCTTCGGTAGCGCCGTGCGTCACCGTGATTTGGCTGGCCGGGTCAACGGACAGGCCATAGTGGCGGGCCATTTTTTGAGCGATGGCCTCTCGCAGGTTGGGCCGCCCGCTGCCCGGTGCGTATTGGTTGATGTCGTGCTGAATGGCCCCGATGGCGGCTTGTTTGAGAAAATCAGGACCGGAAAAATCGGGAAAACCCTGGCCCAGATTTACGGCTCCGTGCTGGTTAGCCAGGGTAGTCATCTCAAAGAAGATGGTGGTGCCATAGGTGCTGACGCGCTGCGCCATGTAAGTCATTTCAAGATGTCCTTTCTAAAGAAACAGGACTTGATTTGCTTTTGCCTGTCGAACTTTTGGCTAAACATCGTAGAGTAACCGTATAGTTTTATAGTGGGGGATATGCTATAATCTGGGTAATATTTCCATATCATCTGCGTCTCGTTTCCCCATCGTTATCCCGTAAACCGGCCAATATAGCGCTATTGTACCATTGGCGCGGATTTCTAAGAAACCTTAAGTTTCACAACCGGCCATTTGATTTCTCACCTTTAAAAACCTATAATAGGGAAAATAAAAATTACACTTTTGATTGTTGAGAGATGGCTTTGACCTCAATCGAATTATTTGCGTCTCCGAGTTCTATATCTCAGCCTGTGCGAGAGCCTGAAAATTGGTATGCTGAACCTTTTACCAAGCGCACCGCTTGCAAAGTGCCAGGTCAATGTGGCGGCGACTGTAACTGTGGTTGTCCTTACAATACTATGACCGAAGTTGAGCGTTTGCCTTTAATTGCAGATATTACCAGCATGTTTCCCAATGAGTGGCTGGCCTTTATTATTTCACCCAGGGAAGATGACGATTATGAGCCGCTGCATGGCAAACTCATCGCCCACAGCCTTTACCCCGATGAGGTTTATGACGCCGTCAACGCGGTTTTGTGGAATCAGCATGTTTATATTTTCTTCAACGGTGATTTTGAAGCCATGCAGGCCAGCTATGGCATTGATTGGGATCAAGAAACCCCCTCCACCTCAGGACTTCAAGCTGCCCCAAGCATTTCCTATCTGCCTGAGACGTTGTTAGAGTTGGTCTACAGCGCGCTTGACCAATTGTACGATACCCCTCGAACGAATGAGGCCATTCGACGTTTGCGGCTGGCCCGCGTCAAAGCAGGGCAGCAGGGACAGCTTGGCCTGGCCTCAATTCTGGATACAGCCCTCGATAAATTAGAGACACCCATGCCCGCCGTTACCGAGGTCATCTGGCAGCTTGAAGAAGCCTGCGCTGACCTGGAGATGGCCTGAGTATTTATCTCCACCATGAGCGCACCCCGGCCCACCTCTGGCGCAGGAGGCCGGCGCCGGGTGCAGCTTAAACATCGGTGTGCTTGCCTCTTGCGTTCTGACCCTCGCTGCTGCCTTAACTTAAAAACCACTATGTTGAGCTGCGCTGCCGGAGGTAATGATGGTAAAACTATGCCAGACTCACTGGTTAGGCCAACTGGAATATGGAGCGGCCTTAAGTCTGCAAAAAGAATTGGTGGCTCAACGAGCCGCCAATGAAATTCCCGATACCCTATTGCTGTTGGAACATCCTTCTACCTACACTGTGGGCATTCACGGCCATAGCGAGCATTTGCTGGTGGGACAAGATGAACTGCACCGTCTGAACATCGCTTATCATCGGGTTGACCGGGGCGGGTCGGTGACTTATCACGGCCCCGGCCAGTTGGTGTGCTACCCTATTCTGGATTTGAAGGAACACGACTGTAACTATCACGAATACCTTAAGCTGTTGGAAAAAGTGATTGTCCACGCCCTGGCCCGGCTCAATATCCGGGCTTTTAGAGAACGGGGCCAGCCGGGCGTATGGGTGTTTGTAGAAACGGGAAAGGATGCCTCGGAGTGGGGGCAAACCGAGCCGCGCTCAGCCCAAATTGCGGCCATAGGCGTCAAACTGAATGGAAACCAAATTACCAGCCATGGCTTTGCTATTAACGTTAATCCCGATTTGCGATTTTTTGATTTGATTATGCCGTGTGGGGTATCGGCCTGCCGGGTCAGTTCATTGCAGCAGGCTCTCAACCGGCCCTTAGAAATTAGCAACCTCATCGAGCCTGTGATAGAATCATTTTGTGAAATTTTTGGTCTGGAGTTAGCCCCGGCGATGCCGGCCGCCGCTCCCACAATGTTACCTCCTACTCTTGTAACTGTCTGAAAGAATATGAGCGCCATTAATCTAATTGATCCCAAAAGCCTGACCTCAACCTCTGAGGCCACCCAACGCAAGCCGGAATGGCTTAAAGTGCGGATGCCGGCCGGCTCTCAATACAGCCATCTCAAAAAGCTGATGCGCGATCATGGCTTGCATACCGTGTGCGAAGAGGCCATGTGCCCCAACATCGGCGAATGTTGGAATCGCGGCACGGCCACCTTTTTGCTGATGGGTGATACCTGCACCCGCTCCTGTGGTTTTTGCCACATCAAAACCGGGCGGCCGGCCCGCCTGGATGAGGACGAACCCCGGCGCGTGGCCGAAACTGTGCTGGCTATGAACTTAAGCCACTGCGTTTTAACCTCGGTAAACCGCGATGAGCTGCCCAACGGCGGCGCGCATATCTTTGCCAATACCATCCGGGAGATTCGCCGGCGCCTGCCTAACTGCACCATCGAAGTGCTCATCCCTGACTTCAAAGGCAGTCTGCCGGCTTTAAAAGAGGTGATGGACGCCCAACCGGAGATTTTGAACCACAACACCGAAACGGTGCCCCGGCTGTACCGCACGGTGCGGCCCCAAGCCAATTACCAACAAACCCTGCGGGTGCTCTCAAACGCCAAAGTGCTAGACCCGGCCACCCTGACCAAAACAGGCATTATGGTGGGCCTGGGCGAAACCAAAGAGGAAGTTTTGGCCGTGATGCGAGATTTGCGGGAGCATCAGGTAGATATTTTAACCATTGGCCAATACCTGCGGCCCTCACCCCTGCATTTGCCCATTCATCGCTATGTTCACCCCGACGAATTCCGGGAATTTCACACAACCGGGATGGAGCTTGGCTTTCAGTGGGTGGAGAGCGGCCCGCTGGTGCGGAGCAGTTACCACGCCGAAGGGCAAGCCCAGGCGCTCTCTATACCGGCGCGCCAGCGTTTGAACGTTCAACGTTAGAACTTTTAACTCACCCTTGTTCCAACACAAAGCCGGCGGCGCTGAGCCGCTGGCTTAACGACTCCAGGCTGACCGAGCTGGGGATTTCCCAGACCCGCTCTTCGGCGTTAAAGCGGCGTCCGGGAATATTTTTTATCAAGGCCAGCATCTCTTGAAAAGACCCCCCGCTGACCACTAATGGCAGTCCGGCCAGGCTCAACCGGATGCGATCCTCGCCGCGGACGCTGCTTGAGCGGGCAGGCAGCGGCTCCGGGGTAAAGGGCAGCTCGTCATCCTCAAAAGGCGGCTCGGCCAGGTATTCGTCCGCATAATTTCGCCGCGCCAGGTCTTCCATCAACCAGGGCGGCGGCTCTAAATCGTCTTCATCATCAAAAAAATCTGGCTCTTCAAAAGAAGGCGGCGGAATGTCGCCTGGCCGGCCAAAGTGCGGCGGCTCCATGGGGGGTACCGGGCTGAGGGGAAGGTTGGCTGCTCCTTCAAGCTGAAAACCGGCGGCCTCGATCATCCCTTTGATGACCCCAAGATCCCCAGAAATCTCCCAAAGCTTGGTCTCGCCGTCAAAGCGGCGCTGCGGCAGGCTTTTGACAAAGCTCAACATATCTTGAAAACTGCCCCCCACCACGGCCAAACGGCGGCCGCCAATCACCACTCGCACCCGGTCGCCGCCAGCACTGGGGGCCGGGGCCGGGGAGGTGGCTGCGGCTGGCCCCGCCTTTTCTAGCCGATAACCACTGATATCAAGCTGGTTTTGGATATCCTCCACCGCGCCGGGCAGTTGCCACACCTTTGCTTCGCTCACAAAGCGCCGGCCATTAATCTGTTTGACCGCCGACAGCATCTCTTGAAAGCCGCCGCCGACCACAAAAAAATCCTGGCCGCCTATCTGGACACGGATCCGGTCTTTGCGTTCATTCATAGTAGACTATTCCCACATGTATTTGCCCCAGGCTTCCCTGGCTTCCACATTGGCCAGGGCGGCAATGGCAATATAGCGCGGGCGTCTGGGCGGGGAGAGCAGGGACATGTTGGCCTCCAGGGGGGTGCGGCTGCCTTTGCGGCCGTTGCACTTGTCGCAAGCGGCCACCACATTTTCCCAGGTGGTTTTGCCGCCTCGAGAGCGGGGGAGCACATGGTCAATGGTTAAATCTTTGCGGACAGGCATTGCGCCGCAGTACTGGCAGGTGTAATGATCTCTGGCCAGGATGCCACGCCGGGTTACCGGCAGGCTGATCCGGTGGGGTATTTTAACAAAGTAAACCAGGCGGATAACCAGAGGACGGGGCAGGCTGAAGTTCTCGGAGCGCAGCTTGGCCTGGGCTGCTTCTATTAGCTCGGCCTTTTCTTTAAGCAGCAAAATTACTGCCCGCTTCACCGAGATGATGCTTAGAGGTTCATAGGTTGCGTTTAAAACAAGGACGTCTCCCACGCTTGACAGCCTCCATTTGCTACAACACTAACGGGGCCAAATTTTTGTAAATTATAGCAAAAGGCATATAAAGGGTCAAGTGCCCCTGTGAAAAAACCCTCTTTTAAGATTTATCCTACCTATATGTAGACCATTTGATTCATAACCACTATATCTAGTACCTGGTTTAAAACCTATCCCACAGCCGTAGGCCGGCCAGCAGCGGCCGGGCATGGATGGATGAGCCTTCGCCAGGTTAGTGACAAATATCACTATAACGGCAAGCGGCTTTATAATATCCTGGGGGCCTGGTAACACTTGTTCAAGCCGGTTTACCGGGTATAATTGAGTTACCCATCTAAAATTTAACCTTAGGGAGGACAACGATGTCAATAACCAATTTCCACCGGATTGTGACCATTGAACGGCATATTTTGGACCAACAGGCGGCCTTCCCGGATGCGACCGGAACGCTGACCAGCCTGCTCTATGATATGGCAGTGGCCGCCAAGCTGATTTCCAGCCGCACCACGCGGGCCGGCCTGGCCGATATTTTGGGCAAAACCGGCGATGTCAACGTGCAGGGCGAAGAAGTCCAAAAGCTGGATGAGTATGCTCACCGCATTATCTTTCAATTAAATGATCACACCGGGCGTTTGTGTGTGATGGGTTCTGAGGAGGAGAAGGAAATTATCTCCATTCCGGCCAAATACACCACCGGCAAATACGTGCTGTTGTTTGACCCGCTGGATGGCTCTAGCAACATTGACTACAACGTGAGCGTAGGTACTATTTTCTCCATCTTTAAGCGTAAAACCGAGTCTGGCCCCGGTACCCTGGAAGATGTGCTGCGCAAGGGCTACGAGATTGCCGCCGCCGGTTACATCGTCTACGGCTCCAGTACCATGATGGTGTACAGCACCGGCAACGGCGTGCATGGCTTTACTTATGACCCCAGTATCGGCGAGTTCTTGCTATCGCACCCCAATATTACCCTGCCGGCCCCCAAATTTTACAGCGCCAACCAGGGGTACGAGAGCCGCTGGAGCGAAGGCGTCAAACGTTATACCCACTGGCTGCAAGGCGGCGAAGGCAATTCCAAATCCCTGTCGCTGCGCTACATCGGCTCGATGATTGCCGATATTCACCGCAATCTGTTGGGCGGCGGTGTGTTTTACTACCCGGCCGATACCAAATCGCCCAACGGCAAACTGCGCATGCTGTTTGAAGCCCAACCGATGAGCTTTATCATTGAGCAAGCGGGCGGCTACGCCTCCAATGGCCGTGAGCCGATTTTGGGGATTCAAGCTACGGCGCTGCACCAACGCACCCCCCTCTATGTGGGCAATCGTGAGCTGGTAGAGAAGGCCGAGGAATATATCGCCAAGTATGATAGTTAGTTTGTTGAAACCTTGATGTTTTGCTATACTTTGGCCGCAGCACTCATAAAAAAATTTGTCCAGGAGGAGAAATCGCATGAAGAAATTGCTTCTGATGATCGCTTTGTTCTTAGCTGTCTTTCTGGTAGCCTGTGGGCCGCCCCCCAAAGATACCGGCGGCCAGACCAGCGGCAGCAGTGAAGGCGCGGCCACCTCAGGGCCTGCCAACACCCCCACCCCGGTAGTTTTGGCTACCCCCACTCCCAAACCCGCGCCGCCTACCCCCACCCCCAAACCCAAACCACCCACCAATACCCCGGTCCCGCCCACCAATACCCCTGAACCGGCGGCGACTACCGAGGCGACGGTTGCCGCCACCGCCGAGGCCACCACCCAAGCCACGGTTGAACCTACGGCCACTCCCACCGAGCCGCCCGCTCCGGCTATTACCGATGATATGGTGCAGATTCCTGCCGGTAAATTCAAGATGGGGCAGGATGGCAGCAAACCCAAAAATGGCCCGCAGCACGAGGTTGACCTGCCGGCTTATGAGATTGATCGCTTTGAAGTAACCAACGACGATTTTGCCGCCTTTGTAGCCGCCACCGGCTACCAAACCTACGCCGAAAAAGGCGGCAGCAAAAATTGGAAGAGCGTGGCCGAAGGCCGGGGCAACCATCCGGTGGTTTATGTAACCTGGGATGACGCCAAAGCCTTTTGTGAATGGGCCGGTAAGCGCCTGCCCACCGAAGCCGAGTGGGAAAAAGCGGCCCGCGGCGAGGATGGCCGGGTTTACCCCTGGGGTAACGACTTCAAAGCCGATAACGGCAACTTTTATGAAGGTGGCATTCGCGGCACCACGGCGGTAGGCAGCTTCCACGCCGGGGCCAGCCCCTACGGGGTTGAAGACATGGCCGGCAATGTGCGCGAGTGGACGGCCGATGACTTTGTGGCTTATCCCGGTGCAGCCGCCGATGCCGACCCCTTCTTTGGCAAAGGCAACAAAGTTAACCGTGGCGGCGGCTGGTTTGATGGCGAAGACGGTGAATTGGTGACCACTTACAACCGCAACGCCGGCCCGCCCGACAAGAGCGCCAACGACGACATCGGTTTCCGCTGCGCCCGCGACGCGAAGTAGTTAATCAAGCTAGAGCGCCTCTGAAGAGGCGCTCTTTTTTATACCACCCTCTCATCACCCTCCACTCTTTTTTGCCGGGATTTGGAGATGAAATTTTTAGATAAAATCCCCCGCTTCACGTCTGCTAATCCCGGCAAAAAGTTTTTGGTTTTGGTAGCTTCTGCCGAATAAATATCCTAATTTTTGAGACAGACCCCTCCGAGTTTCGGCGCTTGTCAACCTGGG
>CAZDMM010000053.1:14985-18725 GCA_964505845.1 uncultured Caldilineaceae bacterium | reverse complement strand
TGCAACTATCATAACCGTTTTTGCCGCCGCCCGCCCTGTGGCCGGTTTGGTTTGCTTGTGTTGTCCCATGGAGACAAGATTCTCGATGGGATAGGGTTGTTTTACTGTTGTTTTTTGCCAGACCGCAGGTATTTCTGAGGCCCATCGAGATGATGGGCCTTTTTTATTTAACCTTCCCGGAAACTCTGAGGAAGGCGACTTATCAAGATAAGGGGGACAAAATGATTAAAAAAGTAGATACCACGGCGATTAAGTTTAATCAAGGCTCTATTATCGTTCTCACCGGGCTGGGGTTTGTGTTAAATCAACCGTACCTGGTGCTGTTGGTTGGCCTGGTGCTGGCCATTGGCGCTATCTGGTCTCAGGCCGGTTTGTTTAAGCTGGTTTATCAAAAACTGGTAAAACCGGCCGGGCTGCTGAGAGCCAACGTGATTGATGACGACCCCGCGCCGCACCAGTTTGCCCAGGGGGTTGGGGCGTTGTTTTTACTGGTCAGCAGCAGCCTTTTGCTGGGGGTGGGGAACGCTGCCCTGGGCTGGGTGTTGGCCTGGATCGTGATCATCCTGGCCGGCGTCAACCTGTTCTTTAATTTTTGCACCGGCTGCTTTGTTTATTACCAGCTTGACCGCCTGGGGCTCATGCTGCATGGCGCTAAGAGGGAGTAATTGATGTTTGAGCGAGTTATCCTGACGTTGGTGATTTTGGCCGGCTTGCTTCTGTTGGGGCTGGGCTGGCGCTATTACAAAGCTCGACTGGTGCAGCGCATCCAGCCGGCCGAGACGACGCCGGGCCTGCCCACTCTGCTGTATTTTGGCGCAGATTACTGCGCTCCTTGCCGCCTCCAACAAACCCCCATTGTAGAGAATCTGGCCAGCAAATGGGGCGAGACGGTGGTAGTGAAAAAGGTTGATGTTACCGAACAGCCGGAATTGGCCAGCCGCTACCGGGTTTTAACCTTGCCCACCACCGTCATTCTAAACCCGCAGGGCGAAGTGGCCCACATCAATTATGGCGTCACTCCCCAGGCCAAGCTTGAAGCGCAACTGGCCGGGTAATGAAGATTGGAGATTAATCTTCCATCTCTCATTACCTTATAGTTAGTTTTAATCTTGGATTAATCCTCAATTAATGTAGACCGCCTATAGTAGGGCCACTTGGTACTCAGGTATTATTGAAGGTGGGCGCAAGCCCGATTAGGTGAGCAAGGAGGATACCGCATGCACAAAAGATTTTTACTGTTTTCGGCATTGGCTGTGGTGGGGCTGGTCGTATTGGCGGCTGCGTCGGTAACGGTTTATGCTTTTAGCCTCAGCCCTGATCAGGCCGTAACCCCCAGCGAGCAGGTCAAAGCTGCGCCGGTTCAGGCGGCTCCGGCCGAAATTCAAAGCCAGCAAGTTAAGTACGAGAGCCATAGTTTTGGGCCTGGCGGCTGCTCTCATGCGGCTAAAATGCAGATGACCCAAAAGGCCGAGGAACCTAAAGAGACTTCTGCCGAGCAACTCCTGACTCAGGCCAGATAGCGGCGGCCTGAGCCTATTTGGGCTGTTGAATCAAACCCGCGTCAGATGACGCGGGTTTTTTATTTACTTAAAAACCCGGTCGCCCTCACGGGGCGTCCTGGCGGCGTCAACAGCCCGGCTGGCCGTGGTTGCCGCAGCAGCGCGTTCCGTGCCGCAGCTTGTACCAATTGTTGCGCACAAAGAGATAAAGTTTGTGGCGCAGCGGCATCGGTTGGCGTAAATTGGCCCATGATTCTTGCGGGCTGCCATGCTGATGTTTGTCACACATGTGCGTCTCTCCTTGAAGCAGAATTACCAATCACCTTGCTTATGGAAGTAATGTCACCTGCACCGAGTCTGGAATGACCTGGACCTGGATTTCCTGGGGTGCGGCGATGGTCACTGGGCGGGTGAGGCGTTGGGGGGGGTCAACGCCTACCAGGTCTACCAAAACTTTTACCAGCCCCGGCTCCTTTTCAATTTGGTTAATGATGGGGGCCGGCCCGCTGATGATCAGGTCTACCCTGGAGGGATTGACCGTAGCGGTGATGCTGGGCGAGATGCCAAGCAACTCCACCGGCCGCGTTGCCAGCAAATAACTGCTGCGAGGCGTTATCTGGGCATAGACCGTCACCGTGCGGATAGGCGTCCCATTGCTGTCAAGGGCCTGAACGTTGGCCGGCAAGGCCAGGGGCACTTGCAGGGTCAGGTCGCCGGTGGCCTGGCTAATATCCACCGGCAAGGTGTCAACAAAACTGTCGCCCTGGTTAAGCTGCTCCAGGCCTCCTTGCAGGGTAACTTCGGCGGGCGTAACCGTTAAGCTGCTCAGGCGATAGCCTTCGGGGGGGATGCCGCTGGTTAACGGGCGCACCCCCACGTTGCGCGCATTTAACTGGCGCTGAATGACCACGGTCACTTCCACCTGTTTGGGTTCCAGGTTGAGGCCATTGATCACGCGGCCCAGCGCATCCAGGGCTTGCAGAGGCCGGGTGCGGGTGAGGGTGGTGTTGGCATTACCCAAAAAAAGCTCGGCTCGCACCTGGTTGACCTGTTCTACCAGCGGAGCCGCCCCTGCCACCTGCACCTGGGCCGGCCTGGCGCTTGGCTCACCCACCAGGCGATAGGCCAGCGAAAGTTCATCCTGATCCGGCACAATCACCGTAACCGGCAGGGTTTTGGTCACGATGGGGGTCAATTCCAACTCAATGGCCGGCGGCTCCACGGCCAAAATCCAGACTCGCGGGATGGTGGTGGTCACTTTTACCGGCACGGAGTGTAAACCGGGCGACAGGCCCGCCAGGGAGATGCTGGCCTGAAAACTGCTGGAGCGCAGGCTGGGCAACAGGTTGTTGGTGGTTTGAGCCACAATGGATACCGTGCTGGGGGGGGCCGCCGGCAAGGTGACGCCGGGGGGGATATTTTCTACCTGCAAGGGAATATCCTCAAACAACTCCTGGCGAGCAGGGTTAGTGCGCTCAATCACAAAAGTCCAGGTAATCAAAGCCAGCAGCAGTGAGAGCGCCAACATGCCAACCTGGGGCAGTAAATTATGGAGCGACAGGCGCGGGTGACGCCACCACAACCCAAACCGGACCAACCTGGCCCAAATTTGCCGTCCGGCCGCCGGGATAAACTGTTTCAACGAGAAAGCGGGTCGGCCGGATTGAGGGGGTACATAAAACTCAAAAAGCTGTTCTCGCAGGGTGGCCCCATCCACGGGCCGGCGCAAGTGACCATCATGCACCAGCGAGATGGTTCCGGTTTCTTCGCTCACCACAATAACAAAAGCGTCGCTGTGCTCGCTCAACCCAACGGCGGCCCGGTGGCGTGTGCCCAGCCGCCGCCGGGTTGAAAGCGGCTGTTGGGTGAGCGGTAAAACACAACTGGCTGCGATAACGCGATCTTCGCGCAGGACAACGGCCCCATCGTGGAGTGGATTTTCGGGGTAAAAGATGGCCTGCAGCAGCTCGCTGCTCATCTGCCCTTCAATAATTACACCGGTTTCAATAATCTCGCGTAAGATGCGCTTGCCTTCCAGGGCAATGAGCGCGCCGGTGTAATTGGCCGAAAGGTTTTCTACCGCCCGTACCAGTTTGGGGATCACGTTCTCGGCGGCAGTCTGGCGCACGCCCCAGGTCAGGCCGGCATTACGGCCAATTCTTTCCAAAAAGCGGCGCAGTTCCGGCTGAAAAATTACCGGCGTGGCTACCAGCATGGCTATCAGGATGCCCAGGACCAGCC
>CAZDMM010000053.1:916-14975 GCA_964505845.1 uncultured Caldilineaceae bacterium | reverse complement strand
TAGGCAGGGGTAGCAAAATGGTAGTGATGAACAGAATCACCACCAGGATCAACTGTCCCCGCACCAGCAGCGAAACCCGGCTGCGCTGCATGACGCCCAACAGCAGGTAAAAGGTCAGCGTGACCAGGAGCAGGTCAAGCCCTTCTAACCCGCTGATATTGAGCAGACGGAAAAATAATTCACCAAAAAGCGATTCTACAGATTGCCAGGAGGGCATAGCATTTATAAAAGGGATGGGCTTAAATTACTGTTGCAACCGGTTCTATTTTATGCAATACTAGGTTAAACAACCTGTATCATGAGCTATTTGCAACATTTTTGCAACCTTACCGTGCTACAATAATGGCAAATAGAAATACGCCAGCCTGACATCTGTATCCTTAACAACATGGAAGTGAACTTATGTATGTAAAATTTTGGGGAACACGCGGCTCCATTCCTACCCCTCTCTCTTCAGAGCTGATCAAGCAAAAAATCCGCCTGGCCCTGGAAGGCGCGGCCGGCTTAAACCTGGCCGACCGCGGGGTGCTGGACCGCTATATGGAACGATTGCCCTTTACCGTGTGGGGGACGGCCGGCGGAAACACGCCCTGCCTGGAGGTTCGCTCCGGCGAACAGCTTTTGATTCTGGATGCCGGTTCCGGTATCCGGGCGTTGGGGCTGGAACTGCTGCAAAAAGGTTTTGCCCAGGGCCACCGCCAGGCCGATATTCTTATCACTCACACCCACTGGGACCACATCCATGGCTTTCCCTTTTTCCGGCCGGCTTTTGTGCCCCACAATCGCTTTACCTTTTACAGCCCCTTCCCAGATTTGGCCGACCGCCTGGCCCAGCAGCAGCATCACAACTTCTTCCCCGTCCCCACCAGCTACATGAGCGCCACCCTTGAATACAAAACTATTGAGCCTGATCGCTGGTATCAGCTTGGAAATTTTAAGGTATATGCCTTGCAGTTGAGCCATCCCGGCGTCACCTATGGCTACCGCATTGAAGATGAGCACAGCACCCTGGTTTGGGCCACCGACTCGGAATATAAACAGGTAGATCAGGCCAGCACCAAAAATTATATAGAGTTTTTCAAAAACGCCGACCTGCTCATCTTTGACGCCCAATACAGCCTGTCTGAAGTGTTTGATAAATCTGATTGGGGCCACAGCAGCGCCATCATGGGGGCCGAGTTTGCCTACCGGGCCGGCGTTAAAAGATTAGCCCTGGCCCACCATGATCCCACCAGCCTGGATGAGAAAATCTGGGCCGACCGGGAACAGGCCGAGGCTTACCTGCTGCGGCGTAACGACCGCCATTGCGAAGTATTAGTAGCCTATGATGGCTTGAGTTTGGAGCTATGAAAATAAAAAATTAGAAATAAGAAGTTAGAAAAGGTAAAGCAGCCCACCCCAACCAATCAATTCTTATTTCTTAACTCTTACTCTCGTTCCCAAACTCAGTTACTCTCGTTCCCAAACTCAGTTACTCTCGTTCCCAAACTCAGTTTGGGAACGAGGGAACTCTTATTACTCTCGTTCCCAAACTCAGTTTGGGAACGAGGGAACTCTTATTCTCTATCTATGATGCCTGAAACCGCTGACCTCTCTCAACCGAACATGACCCTGGAACGCCTGAAAAGCCTGTATGAACTGATTGGGCGCATGAACTCGGTTTACAACCTGGATGAACTGCTTGATTTTGTGGTAGAACGAGCTTTGAGTTTAACCGGCGGCCGGCGAGGCTTGCTGCTGCTCAGCGACGACCACAAACGCCAGTTGCAGCACATCGCCAAGGCTCGCGGAGAAGGCCTGGCAGAGCAGCACCTGGAGCAGGCCCTAAACTTTGTCAGTACCGCCGTCATCAAAGATGTGCTGGAGCGCGGCGAACCCCGTCTCATCAATGACCTGCAAAGCGATGAACGGTATGAAAACGTAACCAGCTTTGCCACCCTCAACTTTAAACGCGTCCGCTCCGTGCTGGCCGTGCCGCTAAAAATAGAATCAGAACTGGTCGGCCTGATTTATATTGACCATCCCCGGCGCAACATTTTTGGCTCACACGACCTGGACCTGTTGAGCGCCTTTGCCACCCAGGCCGCGCTGGCCATCAACCGGGCCAGCCAGCACCAACGCCAGCTTGATGAACTCACCTTTCTCAACGAACTCAGCCGCAGCGTGGTGCAGGTGCTTGACCTGGACGAGGTGCTCACCCGGATTGTCAACGAAGCCACCCGCATGCTCAACGTTGAAACCGGCTCGGTGCTGCTGCTCGACGAAGCCGGTGGGGAACTATATTTTGCCACCTCCGTATCCAACGGCATGCGCATTGATATCCCCACCCGGCTGCGGCAGGATCAGGGCATTGCCGGCTGGGTGGTCAGCCACCGAAAAACGGCCTGCGTTAGCAACGTGGCCGAAGACTCGCGCTGGTTTGGCGAGGTAGAGCTTGACTTTACCACGCGCTCAATTTTGGCCGTGCCTCTGGAGCTTAACAACCGGGTGCTGGGGGTGCTGCAAGTGCTCAACAAAAAAGACCCCACCGGCTTTAGCCCTACCGACGTGGCCCGCCTGTCGGCCTTTGCCGTTTCGGCCACCATTGCCCTGGAAAACGCCCGCCTGTTTCAGGAGGCGCGCCAGGTTCGCCAACTGCGGGCCTTAAATGAACTGGCCCTGGCCCTCAGCAGTACTCTGGAGTTGAATACCATTCTCCAAACCGGCCTGGAAAAATGTTTGAGCTTGCTGGGCGCAGAGGCCGGCTTAATCGGCTGGCTGGCCGACCTCAACCAACCGGACTCCCTGTCAATCCGGGTGAGCCGCGGCCTGGCTCAGGACCCGGCCCTGCTGAACCAGCAGATGAGTGTGATCCGCCAACTGGCGGGGCAAATTGTCCAGGCCGGCCGCACTCGCCCGGTTATTATTGACCGCGCCCGGCCTGAGCCAACCTTGCCCGGCCCGGCTCTGGCCGGAATCGAAGCCCTGGTTTTGATCCCCATTCCCGCCGGGCATCAGGCCGCCGGGGTGCTGGTGGTGCTCAATACTACCCCCCATCTCTACCACGAGGAAGAACTCGGCCTGCTCGATGGGATCGCCCATATTATGCACCTGGCCGTGCAAAATGCCGTTCATTACGATCAGCTTCAGAATCAGGCCAACCAATTGACCTACCTGAATGAAATTGGCAGCGCCTTGACCCGTAGTTTGGATTTAGAGCGAGTCCTGCGGGTTATTATTGATGGCGTCAACGCGCTGCTGGCAACGGAGCGCACCTCCGTTTTTTTGATTGACCCTGAAACCAACGAACTGGTGCTGCGCTACAGCAATGAAGGCGACGCCAACATCCGCCTGCCGGCCCCCTGGGGCGGGATTGCCGGCTGGGTAGCCAGCCATGATGTGCCGGCCCTGGTCAACGATACCTTGCGCGACCCCCGCCACCTGCGCCAGATTGCCGTTGAAACCGGCTATGAGGCCCACTCCATCCTGTGTGTGCCCCTTAAGGTGGAGGGCCAGGTCATCGGCGTCATCGAGGTGTTGAACAAAACCGGCGGCGAGCAGTTCAATCAGCGGCACCAAACCTTGTTGGTTGAATTGACCAAGTGGGCCGCCATTGCCCTGCACAACGCCCGCTTGTTTGATGAGCGAGTTCAAGCCTACCAACGCCTGGCCACCGAACAGCAGCGCCGGATTAACGCCGAAACGCGGGGCGCTATGGCCGCCATTGTTTTGAACATGGCCCATACCATGAACAACGTCATCGGGGCTATCCGGGTTTGGGCCTTGCATCTGGAAAATGCCAGCCTCTCCACCCCTCAGGCTGCCCTGGCCAAATACCAGGCCGAGATACACCACATTCGCCAAAACGCCGAGGAAGGGTTAAAACTTATCAGCACCATGACCGACCCCCTAAAAGAGGTCAGCCTGGCCCCTACAGATCTGCACGCCTGTTTAGAAGCCGCCATTCAGAGCTGTTGGTGGCCGGGAAACGTCATGTTTTTCAAAGAATTTCACCCCAACGCGCCGCCGGTGCGGGCCAACGAAGAGCGCCTGGAGGCGGTTTTTCATAATTTGTTATCCAATGCTATTCAAGTTTTGGTAGAGCGAGGCGGCATGATCCGGGTTTCTACCCGGCTGACCGGTGCGGGCCAGGTTGTAGTGACCATTGCCGATGATGGCCCCGGTATTCCGGCCCATTTGCAGGAGCAAATTTTTAACCCCGGCGTCTCCGGCAAAGCCGGCGGTTTGGGTCTGGGCTTGTGGCTGGTAGAAACCTTTATCCACCAATTTGATGGGCAAATAACTTTTACCAGTTCGGCCGCCGAAGGTACTACCTTTGTGGTTACTTTACAGCCGTTTAACGGTTAATGTTGATAGGAGCAGTAGCTATGACAGACTCAGTAAATATCCTGGTGGTTGAAGATCGCGCCGATTGGCAGGATATTGTGGGCCGGACCATCCAGGACAAAGGCTACACTGCCCACGCCGCTGCCTCGTACCAGGACGCCCTGCAAGAGCTGCAAACCTGCCGGTTTGACCTGGCCGTGGTTGATCCTGTGCTGGACCGTCACAACCGCTTCAACCGGGATGGCCTTAGTCTGATCCAAAAAATCATTGAAATCCAGCCCCCGACGCCGGTGATGATCATCACCGGCTCGCTCACCCAGGATTTAAAGCGCAGCTTCCAAACCTTGTGCCCTACGGCCCCCATCTTGCTTAAAGAAAAATGGGATGCCGAGGCTTTTGGCCTGTTAATTGACCAACTCCTGGGCAAGCAAACCGCCCCGGCTGCGCTTGAGCCGGCCCAACCTGGTCCCACCCCGTCACATCAACCGGTTCCCCCGCCGGCCGAGCGCGCCATCGGCCACCCGCGGGTGCTGGTGGTGGAGAATCGTGAGGATTGGCAGTATACCCTGGCCTCGCTGTTAGAAGAAGCCGGCTGCTTTTGGCGCCTGGCCGGCGACGCCCAGCAAGCCCTGCGTGAATTGGAGCAGGAAACCTTTCACCTGGTCATCCTGGATTTGAAACTGCAAAGCTATGAACTACCGCTGCGCTCCACCGAAGGCTGGTTATTACTTGACCATCTGGTTGAAACACAGCCCAAAACCAAAGTGGTGGTGTTGAGCGGCCGGGCCGCTCCCGGCGACGTGGCCGATTTGATGAGCCACTATCCCATCATCAATTTCATCGCCAAGCAAAGCTTTCGGCCCCAGGCCATTATTGAGGCCATTGCCCAGGCCACCCAAATACCCCAGTTGCGGATTCAAACCCTGGGTCAGTTTCGCCTGTGGCGAGACGGCCAGGCCATTGAGGTGTGGGAGCGGCCCCAGGCGGAGACGGTGTTGAAACTGCTGCTCATCCGCCGGGCGCGCGGAGGCCGCACCGTAGCCGCCGATGAACTGATTGACCACCTCTGGCCGGAAGCCGACGAAGAAGGGGGTCGCAAAAAACTGTTGCCCCTCATCAGCAACGCCCGCCGCACCCTGGAACCGGACATCGAGCCGCGCGACTCTAACTTTATCCTGCGCAGTTCCAACGGCTATTTTTTTGATTTGAACGAGGGGGTGAGTTGGGATTTGCTGGAATTTCGCAGCCACCTGCGGCTGGGCCGGCAGTTGGCCCGGCAGGGGCAATGGGAGGAAGCGGCGGCCGCCCTGGAAAAAGGCCGGGCGCTCTACCGGGGCGATTTTATGGCCGAGGATCGCTACACCGATTGGGTCATCGAGCTGCGCCGGGAAATCACCACCGATTTCTGCGAGCTGCTCATGTTGCTGGCCGACGCCTACGCCGCGCTGGGCCGTTACCCCCAGGCCATCGAGGTGGGCGAAACGGCCCTGCGTAAAGACCCGCTGCTGGAGAGCGTTTACCGCCGCTTGATGCGTTATCATTACTGCCAGGGAGACAAAGGCCAGGCCCTCAAAGTGTACCGGGATTGTCTCAAGGTGTTTGAGGAACTTTTTGGCGAAAGCCCCACCCCGGCCACCCGCCAGCTTTACCAGGCCATCGCCGGCGACCAGCCGGTGGAGTGCCTGGGGCGGGAGTGATTTACGCCGGGGTATCTCATTACACTTTCAGCGCCGCCAACAACTTCTCCGGCGGCAGCGGCACATTCTGGCCGCGCCACAATTTTTGCCCGCCCGGCTCGTGGCGGGTGTCCCAATAAATTTCCAAACCGTTGCCGTCCGGGTCGTCAAAATAAATGGCCCAACTTATCAGATGATCCACTGCTGCCACCGCGACCCCGGCTTCGGTCAGGGCTTGATAGGCCAGCGCCAGCGAGCGGCGATCCGGCGTCTCAAAGGCCACATGGTAAAGGCCGACCCCCTGTGCCGGCGGCTGAGGGGCATTTTCTCCCACGTTTTGCAGGGCAATCTCATGGTGAAAGTCGCCGCCGCTGAGAAACACGTACTGCTCACCTACCTGCTCCACCACTTTCAAATCAAAAAAGCGAGTGTAAAAAGCGACCGCTCGCTCCAGGTTGCGCACTTTGAGATGCGCATGGCCGATTTTGGTGTGGTACATCACTCCTCCATAGAGTTTTCTTTTAATGCCAGGGCGCAAAGGCGCGAAGAGGTAAATTTTTAAAATTCTTTATGCCCTTGCCCCTTTGTAACTTCACGTTAATATATCACCTTTGATTCTTGCGCAAAATCGCAGCCTTGGGCATCATGGTGAGTGTTTTAGAACAAATGTGTTGACCAAAAGGTGCGACGCTCTTTAGGGCCATCGAACTTGGCAATTTTAACTCTGAAAAAGTGTGTCGCGTCTGATCTGTTACAGGCAAACTATGACTTTACCCATCAATTTGCTGCATCTGGCCGATATTCACATCGGCATGGAAAATTATGGCCGGCTCGATTCCAAATCGGGCTTGAACAGCCGGGTGCTAGATTTTTTGCGCCGCTTCAGCGAAGCGGTGGACGAAGCCTTAAAGCGAGAGGTGGATATCTGCATCTTTGCCGGCGACGCCTACAAGAATCAACGCCCCAACCCTACCTTTCAGCGGGAGTTTGCCCGGCGTATCAAACGGCTGGCCGGCGAAGGTGTGCCGGTGATCCTGCTGGTGGGCAATCACGATATGGCTACGGCCGACCGGGCCGCCAGCAGTCTGGATATTTTTGGGGTGCTGGATGTGCCGGGCGTCATCGTGGCCGACCGGGAAGAACTGCACCAGATAACCTGCCGGCGCGGCCAGCCCTTGCAAGTGGCCGCGGTGCCTTATCCACAGCGCAGCCGGCTGCTGTCGCGGGAGCAGTATCAAAATATGACCCTGGCCGATCTTGACCTGGAGCTGGGCCGGATTTTGGGCGAGAATCTGGCCGACCTGGCCGCCGAAGCCCAAGAGCGGCCCGAAGTGCCGGCGGTGCTGACGGCCCACCTTTCTGTAAGCGAGGCCAAACACGGCAGCGAGCAGAGCGTGATGATTGGCCGCGATGTGGTGGTGCTGAAGAGTCTGCTGGCCGATCCGGCCTGGGATTACGTGGCCCTGGGTCATATCCACAAGCACCAGGAACTCAACGGGGGGCAGCACCCGCCCATCGTTTATCCGGGCAGCCTGGAGCGGATTGATTTTGGCGAAGAAAGCGAGCGTAAAGGTTTTGTGATGGTGCAACTGGAGCGAGGCCGGGCCGCCTGGGAGTTTGTGCCGGTCAAATCTCGCCCCTTTATCACCCTGCGGTTGGACGTGACCCAATCGTCAGAGCCGATGACGGCCATTTTGGACGAACTGGAGCAGCATCCGGTGGATGAGGCGGTGGTGCGGGTCATCATCAAAGCTACTGAAACGCAGGAGATGCTGCTGGATGAAAAACCTATGCGCCAGGCGCTGCGCCGGGCCAGCTATGTGGCCAGCATTATACGCGATATCGAGCGGCCGCAGCGCCATCGCCTGGGCGGGATTTCGGCGGAAGAGCTAACCCCCAAGGAAGCCCTGGAACGTTATCTCGATTCCAAAGGCACGCCGCCGGAGCGCAAAGAGCAGCTACTGCGCCATGCCGAGGCTATTTTTAGAGAAGAGTCAGCTTGAGCAGAGGGCAGGGGTGCAGAGGAGAGGTTGCTCCCCCGCTCCCCTGCTTTTTCTCGCTCCCAAACTCAGTTTGGGAGCGAGAAAAACTTGCGCTCTGCGATAACCTACTTCTCGACTCTGGGCAGGGTAATGCCCACCTGTTTTTGATATTTCCCCTTCTTGTCGGCATAAGAGATGCGGCAAACCTCGTCGGCTTCAAAGAAGATGACCTGGGCAATGCCCTCGTTGGCGTAAATGCGGGCCGGCAGCGGGGTGGTATTAGAAATTTCCAGGGTGACAAACCCCTCCCATTCCGGCTCAAAAGGGGTGACATTGACAATGATGCCGCAGCGGGCATAGGTAGATTTGCCCACGCACAGCGTTAAAATGTTGCGAGGGATGCGAAAATATTCTATGGTGCGGGCCAGGGCAAAGGAGTTGGGCGGCACCGTGCAAACCGGCCCTTTGAATTCTAAAAAGGATTTGTCATCAAAGTTTTTGGGGTCAACCACGGTGCTGTTGGCGTTGTGAAAAATCTTAAACTCATCGGCCACGCGAATATCATAGCCATAAGAAGAGACGCCATAAGAAACCACGCCTTCGGCTTTGATCTGGCTGGCCTCAAATGGCTCGATCATGCCGTACTCGCGGGCCATTTTTTCAATCCAATGGTCGGGTTTGATACTCATTCCACACTCCTTTGCGGTCGCATCAATGTTTATTTCTTATAAAACCAGTCTATTTTCATCACCTGGATGTCCTCGTCACTGCCGTGGCAATCTTTGCTGGCCTCCCACTTGACTTTGTCCTCTGACTCAACCCCCGGCCCGCCGACCACTTTGACCTCAAATTCAACCCCATTGATGTTGTCTTTAACCGGCCCGATGAGGACACTATATTTGCCATCGGCGCCGGTTTTGCCGGTGTAGGGGCCTTTGTAGTCGTCTTCACCTTTTACCTCAATGGTGACATACTGTACCGGTTTGTCGCTGCCTTTTTCACGTACCCGGCCTATCACGCCAACATTCCCGCAATCATTGTCGCCATCCTCTTTTTCAACTTCGTAGCGACCGGGTGGAGTGCCGGGTTCAGGGGTATTGGTGGGCGTGGCTACGGGTGAGGTATTGGCCGGCGCCGGTGGAGGCGCCGGGACCGGGGTATCGGTGGGCGGCGGGGTGTTGGTAGGTGGTACCGGGGTGGGAGTGGTGGTGGGGGTGTCGGTGGGGGTGGGGGTCAGGGTAAAGGTGGGGGTGGGCAGGGGAGTCGGCGGGATGGGAGTCATGGTAAAGGTGGGCAGGGGAGTCCGGGTAGGGCGAGGGGTAGCCACCTGGGCCACCGGGGTGTTGGTAACACAAGCCAGGGTAGTCAGGATTAACAGACCAGGAATCAGCCAGCGCCGGTGCTGGCATTGCTGCAGGCAGGGTAAGCTAAAATGTTTAAAAGTCATCTCAATCATCACGGTTAAAGCGGCGGCAGCCCCGCTTTAAACCCGCATCCCCCGGCTGTAATGCTGCCAATACAAATCCATGGCCCGCTGAATCTCGGCCTTGGCTACAGTAGCGGACTCCCAGCCGATGGGCTTGGCCCGTTTGCCCTCCAAATCCTTGTACACCTCAAAAAAGTGCGACACTTCTTTCAGAAAGTGCTGCGGGATGTCTTTAATATCCTGGTAATCGGCAAAGAGAGGGTCGCGGGCCGGCACCGCCAGGATTTTATCGTCTGCTGCACCCTGGTCCAGCATCTTAAAGATGCCAATAGGGCGGGCTTCGATGATGCAGCCGGGAAAAGTTGGTTCTGTGACCATCACCAGCACATCCAGCGGGTCGCCATCATCATACAGAGTGCGGGGAATCAGGCCATAATCGCCGGGGTAGTGCAGCGAGGAAAAAAGCACTCGATCTAGCTTGATCACCCCCAATTCTTTGCCGTATTCGTATTTATTGCGTGAGCCTTTGGCAATTTCTACGATGACATAGATGATGTCAGGGGTCGTGGGGCCGGAGTCTAAATCGCGCCATAAGTTTACCATGAGTCAGTTATCTTTCTTTTATGACAGGTGGAGCGCACCTGATATTGAGATAAATTTTCGCTATCGAAATTTAGCATGGAAACGCCAGCCCGTCAATCCTATAAAATGGCATTGCCTAACCGGGTACTTAATGCTATACTGACTCCGTTTAGCTAACGTATGGGTCAAATGGGGGAGTTATGATGGTTAACCAGCGTCCTAAAAAACGAACCAAAATAGTGGCTACTTTGGGGCCGGCCAGCGCCAATGAAGAAACCCTGCGCCGCATGATCCTGGCCGGTTTGGATGTGGTGCGGTTTAACTTCTCGCATGGGCAGGCCGAAAGTTTGATCCCGGCCATCGAGTTGGTGCGCCGCCTGAGCGATGAGTTGAATGTCCCCATTGCCATTTTGGGCGACTTGCGCGGGCCGCGCATCCGGGTGGGAGAGATGGAGGGCGGCTCGGTGGTGCTGGCCAGCGGGCAAAAAGTGCTGCTAACGCCCCAGACCGTGGTCGGCAACACCGAAACGGTTTCGGTAAGTTTTTCTCAACTGGCCGGGGATGTGCGGCCGGGCAATCTGCTGCTGCTGGATGACGGCAATCTTGAGCTAAAGGTTGAGCAGATCAAAAACAACAGCGAGGTGGTGTGCCGGGTGCTGCAAGGCGGCAAACTTTCCAGTCATCGCGGTATTAATTTGCCGGGGCTGCGGGTAAGCTTACCTTCGATTACCAAAAAAGATTATGCTGATATTGATTTTGCCATTGCCCACCAGTTTGATTTTTTGGCCCTGTCGTTTGTGCAGTCTGCCAACGATGTGCGCCAGCTTAACGCGTACCTGGCCAGCGAAGGCGCAGACATTCCGGTTATTGCCAAAATTGAGAAGAAGGCCGCCCTGGATGAGATTGAGGCTATTGTCCAGGAAGCTTACGGGGTAATGGTGGCCCGGGGCGACCTGGCTTTAGAGATGAGCATCCAGGAGGTGCCGATTGCGCAAAAACGCATCATTGCCGCCTGCCGCCGGGCAGCTATACCGGTGATTACGGCCACCCAGGTGTTGGAGTCAATGATTGAGCAGCATAAACCCACCCGCGCCGAGGCCACCGATGTGGCGAATGCCGTATTAGATGGCACCGATGCCCTCATGCTTTCGGCCGAAACCGCTATTGGTCGTTATCCGGTTGAAGCGGTAGCAGTTATGTCAACTGTTGCCGCCCGGATTGAACAGGCCTGGCTAAACCATGAACTGCCTGGCCCCACCGAACTGCCTAAACCTCAAACCATTGACGCTAACGTGGCTTATGCCAGCCAGGTGGTCGCCGAGGCGATTTCGGCCAAGGCCATTGTGATTCACACCACCACGGGCGCCACCGCCCGGCGCGTGGCCTGTTATCGCCCCGATATACCCATTCTCGCCTTAACCTCCAAACCTCAAAGCCGCCGGCGCCTGGCTTTAACCTGGGGAGTCGAGAGTGATTGGGTGGAGGATATTCTCAATACCGGCCACATGGTTAACCTGGCCTTTAAACAAGTGCAGCAGCATAACCTGGCTGTGCCTGGTGATATCATTGTGATAACGGCCGGCACGCCTTACGGCACAGCCGGCAGGACCAATATGCTTAAGGTAGAGCAAATCCCCACCCCAGACCCCGACCAAGAGGCAGCCGGATGATTAAGGCTGGTTTGGTGGGAGCCGTAGCCGGTTTCATCTACATGATGAGTTTGACCCTGGTTTCTCCCTTTTGTACCTTTTGTTTGACGCCCTGGCTGGGGGTGGGCGTGGGGTATCTGGCCTGTCGTTTGGATAAGCCGCCGGCGCTGAAAAAGAGCCTGCTGGCCGGAGGCATAGCGGGCGGGATGACCGGCCTCGCCGCTTTGGGGGGCCAAATGCTGGCAACGGTGGTTAACGCCATTCTGGTAACTAACTGGGCCGAGCTGCCCCAGTATCTTAAACAGTTGGGGCTGGCCACGCTGCCAGATTCAACCGAGTATTGGCAAACCATGCTCATCGCCAATTCTTTTTGCAGTGTGCTGAATTTGATATTGATTGCTGTACTGGGGGCCGTTGGAAGCCTGATCTGGTTCCGCCGGAACCAGGAAAAAGTGTTTTCTACGGCCCTTTAAGCCCAAACCAACTTATATTCTAAACCAGGAGTTGCGGCTATGGAGAAAATAGAAGCAGCCCGTCAAGGTATCGGGTTCATTGAATTAGAAAGCGACTCGGCTGAACAGGTCAAACAAGCGGTAGAGCGAGTGAGCCGGGTTACGGCCAGAGAAGGGAACAACCTGATGTTTGAGGGGCGCCGGATTGTGGAAGGTCACGGGTTTGGCCTTGCAGTGAATTGTTATGATATTTATGAATGTCCTCGTGGGTATTTGCTGCATGTTTACATGAACGCAGGCCCTAACTGGGCCGCAGCAGGCAAAACCTTAAAGGAAATGTTGGCCGCTGCGCCCAACCAGTCGGTAGCCAAACGGGCCTACGGTGAATTGATTAAGAAAAATTTGGTGGGGTTAAAGCATTGAAGATAGGTTTGACACGACTGGTTGGAGCAGTATAATATTGGTACAGTTAGCCTCCGTAGCTCAATTGGATAGAGCATCAGTCTTCGGAACTGAGTGTTGGGGGTTCAAGTCCCTCCGGAGGTACAAATTTTAAACCGGTCCGGCCAATTTGGCTGGACTTTTTTTATTGCTCCAAGACTGGCAGGCACAGTAGATCACAGATTCCATAGCTGTGGCGGCGCCTGGCGAAGCACCCCCTGCGGGCATGCCGCCGCAGACCGGGCGTGGGAACCCGGTCTGCTTAAAATGGTGATCTACTGAGGCTCGCCAGCGTACTTTTCAGGCAACTTCTGAGACTCAGCGGATCCAAATTTGCCCGGCCCAGATTGCCAAATCCAGGCAAAAAAGGGGATTTGGCAATCCCCTTTGAGCAAAAATTGGATTTACTGAGACTTGAGTAATCTATGGGATTGGCAGCAAAAATGTTATAATTATCTCGTCTAAGCCAAAGGGAGTTAAACCATGCATTCTGTTAACCTTGCTGCTAATCTGCCGGATTCTGACCAACCCGTGGTGGTGGTGTTGGATGATGAGGAATTGGTGCGTGAATCGTTGCAGGCGCGGTTAGAGCGGACTGGTTATCAGGTGGTAACGGCGGGGGATTATAAAGAATTTACCCACCTGATGGCTGATTATGATGTGGTGTTGTGTGATATTATTCTGCCGGGCAACAATGGCCTGCAAGCCCTCAAATGGACTCGCCAATATTATCCCCACACCCCGGTTATTATGATGACCGGCGAGCCGACCTTTCAAACCGCCGCCGAGGCGATCCGGCTGGGCGCTTATGATTATTTAGCCAAACCCATTGATAAAGATGAGTTGTTAAGCACCTTAGCCCGGGCCATAGAGCACCGGCGACTCGCCCTGACCAAAGAACGCCTGGAGCGCGAGAACGAAGCCTATCGCCAGGAATTAGAACAGCGGGTGATAGAACGCACCGCAGCTTTGCGCGAATCTCAGGAATTTTTGACCAATCTAACCAACACCATGGCTGACCCCGTCCTCAGCATAAAATTGCCTGACTACCGCATTGAATATGCCAACCGGGCGGTCAGCCAGGTCTTTGGCTATCAGCCGGAAGAATTACAGGGCCAACCCTTGCACCGGCTCTTTCCCGACGCCGCCAGTTTTGACATTTTTGTAAAAAAACAGCAGGCCACCCTCAAAACCGGCCAAACTCAAATGCATTTGGAACAACTGCTGTGTGATAAGGCCGATAAACTGATCTGGACTGAAATTGCCGCCTCTTTTCTGGATAACGAGGAACCATCGTCTCATATCATTGCCGTTATCCGTGACATCAGCCAGCGCACCCTGCTGTTAGGCGTGGTAGCGCACGAGTTACGCGGCCCCTTAGCCCTGTTGAAAGGTTTCTCTGAGGTAATTTTAGAAGATTTGCCCAACCTGGGACAGCCGGATATTGCCAAGTACCTTAAAAGCGTACATTCCACCGCCGTCCGGCTGTTTACCCTGCTCAACGAGCTGCTAGACGTAACCTCTA
>CAZDMM010000053.1:0-906 GCA_964505845.1 uncultured Caldilineaceae bacterium | reverse complement strand
TGACTTGGGGCAAATCTCGCTGGTGCTGGAAGCCATTGACCTGCGCGAACTGATTGACACCCAATTGACCGGTTACGCCCACCTGGCCCGCAAAAAAAATATAACCTTTAAAAAGCAGCTTCCGGCAGAAGCCTTGCTGTGCCAATGTGATGCGCTGCGGGTGGCGCAGGTCATCTCAAACTTTATAGATAACGCCATCAAATATTCAGAGCCAGACTCTGCCATTGAGGTTGTGGCCGAACGGCAGGGTTCGGCCATTTGGGTAGGCGTAGCCGATTATGGCCCCGGCATAAAACCCGACGAAGTTGACCAACTGTTCAAAAATTTTGGCAAAGCCAGTTCCCGCCCCACCGGCGGTGAAAAATCAACAGGTTTGGGGCTGGCTATCTGCAAAAAAATTATTGAGGCCCACCACGGCGAAATAGGGGTCAAAACCGGCTCACCCCAGGGCGCCGTCTTTTGGTTTAGCCTCCCGGCCCAACCTGCCCCGCCCCAAGAAGTAAGCTGAGATGAACGACACGCGCAAAACCAAAACCCAGTTGCTGGCCGAGTTGCGGCAGCTCCGCCAACAACTGGCCCGCATCAACCAGGATATCACAGAACGAGAACGCGCCGAACGCGCCCTGCGCCAGAGCGAAGAGTTAAATCGCCGCGTCTTTGAAGCGACACCGGGGGGCATTGTTCAGATTTCCTGCCAGGGAGAGATCGTTAAAGCAAACCAGGAAGCCCAGCGTATTTTGAGGCTTTCATTTGACGCCCTGACCGGCCGGTTTGTGACCAATTTTGAGGGACAAATCCAGTGGGAGGATGGCTCCCCTTGCCAGCCAAAAGATCACCCTGTGGCTAAATGTTTACAAACCAATCAACCCCAGCCGCCGGTCACGTTGGGCTTAAATCGGCCGGATG
>CAZDMM010000052.1:12301-18953 GCA_964505845.1 uncultured Caldilineaceae bacterium | reverse complement strand
CTGACGTGACTTTGTTTGACGATACCGGCCGGGTTATTTATTCCACTTTAGTGCCGGATAATGCCGAAGCTCAATCTGTTTTTAAGATTTTCACCCCAGAGCGGTACCAACAGGTGCTTAAAGCCAATAAAACTACCTTGCTGGATGAAATTCAAACCCCGGAGGGCGTCCCGCTGCCCCAGGAAGTTGAGACGCGCGGTCGCACCTACCGCCTGGCGTATGCCCCGTTTTTATTGCGCAACCAGATCTACGGGGTATATGCCGTAGCCCTGCCCACCAATTTCATCACCGAAACCAACGTCCAAAGCCGGAACATGCTGGCCGCAATTTTTGCGTTTGGGGTGGTGCTGGTCTTTGGCATTGGCTATCTGGTGTCGCAGCGCATTATCCAGCCCATCATTCGCCTGGTGCAAACTTCGCAGGCCATAGCCAGGGGCGACCTTGACCAGCGCAGCGGCCTCAAGCAGCCCGACGAGATTGGTATTCTGGCCAACACCTTTGATTCCATGACCTCGGAATTGCAGCGTTTGCTTAAAATGCAGCGCGAAGAGGCCAGCCGGCTGACCGCCATTTTGAGCAGTATTGCCGATGGGGTGATTGTGCAAGATATGGCCGGCCGGATTGTCACCCACAACCCGGCGGCTGAAAGAATTTTAAAAGCCCTGGAGAGCGATTTTACCTTTGACTCAGATCAGCCGGCCGGTGAGGGCCTCCCGGCTGCGGCCGGTGATTTGGGCGCAGCCCTGCTCAACCGGCTCACGGGGCTGGATTTTCATGAAACCCGCCGCTTTGAGGTTAACCAGCAAACCTTCAGCGCCCTGTCCGCGCCGGTGCTCACCCCCGACCAGGACCAGCTAGGCTCGGTGGTGGTGCTGCGCGATATCACGCGGGAGGTAGAGTCAGAAAAATTAAAAGACGATTTTATCACCAGCATGTCGCATGAGCTGAGAACCCCCCTGACCGCCATTAAAGGCTATAATCACTTGTTGCGGCTGACCGGGGCCGGCAAATTGGATGAGCGCCAGCTCAGTTTTATCGAAACGATTGAGCGGAATATTGGCGAATTGGAGCAGTTGATCCAACAAATGCTGGACCTCTCTCAAATTTATGCGGGAACCCTGGGGATTGACCAGGAGCAGGTCAACTTTTCAGAGTTAATTGAAAATGAAGCCGACAAATGGTCTGCCATGTTGGAGGAAAAAGAGCTGACTCTGGAAATACACGCGCCCCGGCAGCCGCTCTGGATTGAAGGGGATCGCAACCGCCTGGGCTGGGTGCTGGACAACCTGCTCAGAAACGCCCATGATTACACTTTGCCGGGGGGCAGGGTAGAGCTTTGGGTTAACGCCGAAAATGGCGTGGTGCAAACGGATATTAAGGACACCGGGGTAGGGATAGCTCCCAAAGATCAGCGCTTCTTATTCACCCGCTTCTTTAGAGCTATTCACGCCGACGGCACTTTTGAGGTGAGCGGGGCGGGGTTGGGCTTATACATTAGCAAAGCGATTATCGAGGCCCACCAGGGGCAAATTTGGATGGCTCACAGTGAACTCAATCAGGGCAGCACCTTTAGTTTTACCCTACCTCTGCTCAAAATTGACGCCATTGAACCTGATGATGAACTTTTGACCGTAGAAAGTGTCAAACCTGATTCAAACTTGGATAGAGTACAATAATAAAAGCTAGGCAAAGTAGAGTACCCGACGAAGATGGGATCAGAGATCACTCCCTCCGAAGCCAGATCCACTAAAAAAGAGGAACGCCGCCGCATTATTATTGCGCTGCTCTTTTTGTTGTTGAGTTGCGGCTGTGTCTTCTGTTCCTCGCAAACGGCGCTGTGGTTGATTGACCGCTCCACCATCCAGGGCAGCATGCTTTCTACCCTCAGGGCCGATTATGGCCCCAACGGTTCCCTGGCCCTGGCCCCCCTGAGCAGCGACATTATTGCCGAAGCGGCCCAGGATGAAGCCCAACTTACGCTCAAACAAACCCCGCTCGCCAGCGGCTTGGATGTGGCAATTCTGCCCAATCCGATTCCTACGCCGATACCGACGCTGGTAGCCCTGCTGCCCACGCCTACCCCTACCCCAACCACCCAGGCGGCCCCTAATCCGGTTCCTGCCACACCTACCAGCGTGGCCGTGCTCCCTACGGCCACCGCCGCCCCGCCAACTTCTACTGCTGCGCCGCCAACCGCCACCACCCTGCCGCCAACAGCTACCCCACCGTTGGCGACTCCTACCCTGGCCCCGCTGACCCCTTCTCCCACCACGCTGCCGCCGACCCCTTCGGCCACGGCGGTGCTGCCAACGGTAACTGCAACCTCGCTGCCCCCGACCACTACCTCAACCTCAACCACGGCCCCGCCTACGCCTACCGGGACGCTGATCCCCACCCAAACTGATACCCCCACCGCTACCGGTACCGCCACGCCTACCGCTACCGCCACCGCCACCCCGACCGCTACCGATACCGCTACGGCCACCGCCACGGCCACGCCAACCGATACCCCTACGGCCACTCCTACCAACACGCCTATCCCGCCGTCGGTGCAGTTTAGCGCCGCTACCTACAGTGTGAGTGAAGCCGGCGGCTCCGTCACCATTACCGTCAATCTCAGCGCCTCAACCAGCACGACGGTAACGGTGAATTACGCTACCAGCGATGGCACAGCTAATGCTGGCAGTGATTACACTACTGCCAGCGGGGTGTTAACCTTTAGCCCCGGCCAAACCAGCCAAACGTTTGCCGTACCAATCACAAACGACGCCACCCCTGAAGTTGATGAAACCGTCAACCTGACGTTGAGCAGCCCAAGCGGTGCAACCCTGGGCAGCCCAGGCAGCGCTACCCTGACCATTGTAGACAATGATGTCACCTGTCCCGGCCAATATCCCACCGGTGAGCCGAATCTGGGCGCTCCCAATGGCGTCTTTGCTTTAATTGGTTGTCAGGCCGGGTTGATTGTTAATTTAGGTTCCAATCCAATAACTATTAATGGTGACAATAATCCAGATTTTGACTTTGTCTACTACGAATCCCGGCCTGTCCCGCCCGCTACGGTGCCGCCGCCGCCCAATGTCATCTTCATGGATATTGTAGAAATTCAAATAGGCCAAACGCCCAGCGGCCCGTGGTACACGGTTATGTATTGGGGCGACAACATTAATGATGCCAATACCAATATTTTCCCCACCTATCCAGACCTTGGCCCTAACTGGTACCAGGCTGGCGGCTCTGATAATCAGCCAATGGCAGCCCCACCTCTTTATACTAACCCCGGCGCGCCGGCCTTTCCCACCGGCGTCCAAATAGACGTGGATAATGTACCCACCGGGTCGCCGCCCCCTGGCTCATATCAATATATCCGTATCTATTCTCCCGCCGGCGGCTCATCTGATGGCCCGGAGATAGATGCCATTGAAGTGCTGCCCTAAAATGGGCAGCGTATTGCTATAACACAAAAGAGACGACCTAGAGGGTCGTCTCTTTTATGTTGGCTCGGTTAAGCTGGCGGCAATTAATTCTAGGGCGGCGCGGGAATGGTGATCCGGCGCTGCACAAATTGATTATCCGGGTTGATGACTCTCAGATCATAATCGCCGGCGGGCAGCGAGGGCGGGATCAATACCTCAAAACCTGTGCTGGAGCGCAGGCTGCCCAAATCCAGCGGCGGCAAGGTTCCGGTCAGCCCGGTCAACTCTACCCGAAACCCCTGGCTGGGGTCTGGCTCAAAGTTTCTGCCCTTGATGGTAATTTTATCCCTGGCGATAGAAATGGTAATTTCAAAAATCTCCGGCGGCCGGGGTGTAGGGGTTTGGGTAGGCGTAACCGATGGGGTAGGCGAGGGCGTTACCGGGGTTGAGGTAGCGGTAGGCGTGGGCGAGGGAGGATTAAAAGGCAAGTAAACCACCTGTCCCGGCTGCAAAGTGAAATTCTGCAAACAATTGACCTGCTGCAAGTCATAAACGCTCACCCCGGTTCTGGCCGCCAACGTGTTGAGCGTATCACCCGACTGCACGGTATACAGCGACCAGGCAGGCGGCGGTTGGCACACCCCCGGCGTGCCGCCGGGCGCAGCCGCAGCGGTTGGCGGGGACGGTAAAGGGGTGGGCGTGACGATAACTATCACCGGCGTCGGGGTATCGGGCGGCGGCAGAGGCGTCGGGGTATCGGTAGGAGGTAAAGGAACAGGGGTGTCGGTGGGCGGCAGGGGTGTAGTTGGGGCCGGCGTTGGAGGCAGCGGGGTGGATGAAGCGACGACGCCGGTGGGTGTGAGCGTGGGCGGAGGCGGCGGGGGCGTCAAAGTTAATGAAGGCGCAATGACTGCCGCCGTAGCGGTAACTGCCGGCGTCACCGTCACTCCGGGCGGAGCCGGCTGGACGGCCAGAAGTACGGCAATGATAACCGTCAAAGCGATGACAATCAACGTGCCGGCGGCAATAAGAATCCGCTGCAACGGTGAGGAACTGTTACTGCCGTTAAAAGAAGGTTCTGGTAAAGACACCGCAGGCTACCTCAACTAATCGGGCGAGTCAGAGTTAAGATCAAGGGGTGGAATGTCAACCTCCAGCCAGGGATCGCTGTACTGATCGCTAACGGGCAAGAGAAAATGAAAGGTTGAGCCTTCGCCGATTTCACTCTCTACCCACACCCGGCCGCCATGGGCTTCAACCAGGGATTTTACAATGGATAACCCCACTCCCGTTTCACCCAGCCCCTCAATCAAGGGCCGCTCGGCCCGATAAAATCTTTCAAACACCCGCTCCAAATCTTTAGCCGCAATCCCACCCCCCGAATCTCGAATTGAGACCTTCAAAAAAGTGGGCGTTTCATCTTCTGAGCCGGTTTTACTGCCTTCAACCCAGGTTGAAACCTCAATGGTTCCGCCGGCCGGCGTGGATTTGATGGCATTTCCCAGCAAATTGCTCATAATCTGGCGCACCGAGTCCGGGTCGGCGGCTACCGGGGGCATGTCCTCAAGCAAGTTCATGTGAAGAGTGATTTCATTTTCTTCCAACTGCGCTTTGGCTCCAATCAGGGTGTCTTCAATAATCTCGGCCATATCAATGACCACAGGCCGGATCTCCAGTTGGCCGGCGTCTATGGCCGTTACCCCAATCAGGTCATTGAGCATGCTGCCCATGCGCTCGATGTTGGCTTTGATGCGCTGCAAGAATTTACGCTGCATTTCACCGATGACGCCCACCGACTCGCCCAGCAGCAAATCGGTGTAGCCGGTGATGGAGGTCATTGGGGTGCGCAGCTCCTGCGAGAGTGAAGCCACAAACTCATCCCGCGCCTGTTGGCTTTCTGCTTCGGCGGTGATGTCATAAAGAATCGTCACCGTGCCTTCTTTGCCGTTATCATCAGAGGAAGCCATAGGGCTGATGGTTGCCCGCAAAACTCGCTCGCCCACTTTGAGGGTGGTCGTCACCATGGTTTCGTGCCTGGTTTTGAACTGTTCTAACGCCTTCTGCCAGCGTTCGTCCTGGAAAATTGTCGCCAACTCACTCCCAATCAGGTTGCCGTTTTGCTGCACCAACAACTGCGTGGCGGCGGTATTGACCCGGTTGATTTTATAGCCGGCGTCGCCAATGATGACGCCGCAGCTTAAACCTTCTAGCTCGGTGCTGACCTGGGCGCTGGATAAAGCCGACGGGGCCAGGCTGGCCTGCTGCGACAGGGAGCGGGCATGCTTGAGCGCCTTGGACAAACGGCGCGTCCGTTGGTTAACGGCCAGCAAGGCTTGTTTCAAATGTTTGGCTTCGGCCGCTTCTTGCTCTAGCTGGTCTATTTTCTCCTGGATTTTTTGCCGTTCAAGCTCTAACTCGGCCACATGCTTTTTTTGGGTTTCCAGATCACCGGCCAGAGCAGTAAGCTGCTTATCTTTTTGATTTGATTTTTCGACCTCTGCTTTGGCCCGCTCAATGGTTTTTTCCAGCTTACTGACCCGCTCCCGAGCCTGGCGCAGCGCCTCCTCATTGGTTTTGGCGTTGTTTTCGTACTCATACAGGCGTTGGGCAAAGAGCGAAACCTCTTCGCGGCTCTTTTTTAGCTCGCTCTCCATGGCCGCCCGGCGCTTGGCCGCTTCAAGCTCCTGATTCCGCAGCGTCCACGATAGCTGCTGGGCTTTGGCCGCCACCGCCGCATATTCGCGGGCATGCCCAATGGACACCGAGATTTGATCGGCCAGGGTTTTGCACAACTGTGATTCCGAGTTGGTAAAAACTCGCCGGGAAACGCCGTTGCCCACAATCAACACCCCCAGCGGGTCGCCGCTTTGGGGCAGCAAAGGCTGGATGAGCAGCGGCCCCACCTCAGGCGCGCCCATCAGGGTAAAGAGCATGCGGATTTGAGGGTTATCCTGATACTCGTCAATTTGCACCTGGTTTTTGCGCTTGAGGGCATGTTTGATCACCGGCTGGTCATTGAGCGGAAAGCTGACCGCCTCGCCCCGGCCTTTGCGGTTGGGGTTGTAAATGGAAACCAGGCGCAGTTGGGACATGTCGGCGTTGTCTTCGGGCAGGGCAATGGCGCATTGGTCCGCGCCCAGGGCGCTGGCCACGCTGCGAGTGGCCCCATCCAGCAAGTGGGCCAGATCCAACGAGGAGGTAATCTGGCGGGTGGCTTCAAACAGGCTGATCAACCC
>CAZDMM010000052.1:0-12291 GCA_964505845.1 uncultured Caldilineaceae bacterium | reverse complement strand
CGCGACACCTGGCTTAAATTTTGGTATTCCAGAGTGCGGGCGCTGAGGGATTGAATCGCGCCCTGATAGACCGCCACCGCAAAGACCGGGTAGGCAATCATCTCGGCGATGCGGATTAAAACGGGATGGTGGGGAGCGGGATAGGCTGGCGCTAAAAAGAGGTGGAGCACATGGCCCAGGGCCAGGGCCGCAAAGCCAAAGAGGGCATAGGCGCGCTCATCATCCAGTTTGCTAATGCAGTTGGCCGCGCCCCAGAGGGCCAACACAAACTGCCAGATGATAAAAAAGATGTCCCAGCCGCTGCGGTTGAAATCAGCCCTGGGGCCAAAGAACACGGCCAAAAAGAAAAAGATGACGGCAAAGACGGTATTGGTAGTCAGCAGCACCGTGCCGGTAAAGCCTTTGCCCCGGAAGTAAGGGGTAAAACCCCACACCAAAAAGCCCAGGCTCGCCACCCCCAAGGCGCGCTCACAGGGCGGCAGCCAGCCTTCGGCCAGGGCCGGGGAGGTGCGCCCCACCACCGAAAGCGCCAGCCAGATGATGCGCAGCGCCGTCAGCCCGCCAAAAACCACGATCAGCCGGCGGGCGCGGAAGGAGTCGCTGCGATGCCACTGCCCCCAGGCAATGACCAGGGCAGCTTCAATCGCCAGGATGGGGAATAAATAGTAAGCTAAGGTTACTGCCGGGCTGCCAAAAGCCGCCAGTAGAGAGTTGAGCACGGTTGACTACCCCTATCGCCAGAGTCGCCACGTCTGAGTCATTATACCATAACTGAAAGCGAAGGGACAATAAGATATTAAGGCCATGCCACCACTTGGAAGCGTGGAAGGCTGGAGGATTGGATAATTGCCTTCCTCCAACCTTCCAATCTTCCACCCTTCCATGTTTTAATCCACGCTGGCTTCTGTGGAGACTCCGTACAGCCGGCGATAGGCGGCCAGGTGAACGTAGATATTGCGGATATAAATTCTGGACTCGCGGTAGGGGATAGACTCGACAAAAATATCCAAATCAGAGGAAGTTTTGACCCACTCCAACACGTTGCCCGGTCCGGCGTTGTAGGCGGCCAGGGCGGCAAACTGGTTGCCGTCAAAAATACCCAACTGCTGGCTGATGTACCAGGCCCCAAATTTAACGCTCAAGTAAGGCAGCCAGAGCTGGTCGGCGCTAAAGTTGGTCACAAAATCGGAGCGCTCGGCGATGTAATCCCCGGTGGCGGGCATCACCTGCATCAAGCCCCGCGCCCCGGCAATGGACTCGGCGGTCGGCTCAAACAAACTCTCCTGGTGCATAATCGCCAGCAGCAGGGCCGGGTCAATCTCCTGTTTTTCGGCCTCGCTAAAAATCAAATCGGGGAAGAAGATGGGGTAAAAAAGGCGCTGGATAAAGAGGGGGGCGTTTTCCGGGTCGCCGGCCGGGGAGAGAAAGATAACCCGCGCCGCCGTGATGATGCTCAAGCGGCCCAAGCCCTTATCCCGAAAATAAAGGGCCAGTTGGTACATGGCCAGCGCGTTGTCCCACCAGTTGTCTTTAACCTTCTCAAACTCAACCAGGGCTTCGGCCCGCAGCCCAATTTTGAGCAGGGCGTCGCCGCGTTGAAAGGCCGGGTCGTTTTGAACCTCGGCGCTGAGGGTGGACAGGTTTTTGACCTCGGCCAGCCCCAGCCATTGGGCCAGCCAGGCTTCGGCCTGGGCCTGTTCCCGGGCCAGCTTGGCCGGCGGCGGCAGCAGCAGCGGCGTCGGGTGGGGCGGGACGCCGGTCAGCAGGTCGTGCGCCCGCAGGTTGTAATAATCCAGCGAGCCTACGGCGATACGCTTGAGCACCGTTTTGGCCTCGGCCTCCCGGCCCAACGCCAGCAGCGATTTGGCCTGCCAGAAGCCGCCAAAGCTGGCCAGGTCGCTGTCGGGATAATTATTGAGCAGGGTAGACCAGGGCGTGATGGCCTTTTCGTAGTCGCCCTGCTTGAAGGCGGCATAACCGGCCCAATACAGGGCGTCATCGGCGTAATCGTTGGTGGGGTAGGTTTGAGCCAGGTGGCGCAAATTGGTATAAGCTTCCTCAAGCAAGTCGCCGTCCAAATCCAGCCGGGCCGCCCGCCACAAGGCTTCGGGGGCCAGGGCGTGTTTGGGATATTTGGCGGCAAAGTCACGGTAAATCTTTTTGGCCTGGCTGATGTCGTTAAGGTTAAGCCAGGCTTTGGCGATTTCAATGTGGGCCTGACCCCAGTTGGGGCTGCCGGGGTAGTCGTCAATCAAGCGTTGAAAGGTCTCGATGGCGGCGTAGGAGCGGCCCAAACCCTGCCACGAAAGGCCCAACAGCCAGACCGCCTCGGCGGCTTTAGCCGGGGCTTTGGCGGCAGCGGAAACGGTGGCGGTAGCGGGGTTGGTGCGGGTGATACCGGCGGTAGGGGTGATAGTCGCGGTGCTGGTGACCAACTCCGGCGGATTCAAGTAACGTTCCAGGGCCAACACGGCCGGGTCATAGGCCCCGGCGTAGTAGTCAACCGCGCCCCGCTGAAAGTCATCCACCGGCACGCTGGCGTTGACCAGTTCTACCAGGGCCAGGTAGCTGTCTTTGGCTTTGGGGTAATTGTTGACCGCTTCCAGGTAGCTTTTGTAGGCCGACTCGCTGTCCCCGGCGGCCAGGTAAGCCTCACCCAGCAGGCGCAGAATTTTGGCCCGGTAATCCTCAATTTTGGCGATTTGTAGAATGGCCTGGTACTGGGCAATGGCCCCGGCCGGATTGCCGCGCAGCAGTTCCGCCTGGGCAATGCCCTCCCGCAGGTGCACCCGGAAACTCGGCTCATTGGTGGCCCGCAGGCCGGTTTCGTAAGCGGCGATGGTATCGGTATAAGCGCTGGTTTGCAGCGCCGCCTCGCCGATGCGCTCATAAATGTACACATTGATGGGGTCGTCGGGGATGACCGCGCCGCGATAGGCCGTGATGGCTTCATTATACTGCCCGGCCTGCTGATAAGCCGCCCCCAGGTTAAATTGGGCGGCGCGGGTCAGCTCGTCGCTGGGGTACTGCTCCACAAACTGTTTGAGGCTGGCGCTGGCCGCCGCTGCATCGCCCAATTGCAGCTCGCTGCGCCCGCGCCAATGCAGAGCCAGGCGGCGCTCGTTGGCGTCGGCGCCGGGGTCTTGCAGCAGGGCGTCAAATTCGACGCGAGCGGTCTGGTAATCGCCGTTAGTGTAAGCCCGCTGGGCCGTATCGAGGCGGCTGCTGGGCAAAGGTGTGGCGGTGGGAGTGGGAGTGGGGGTGGGAGTGGGCGTAACGGTGGGGGTGTCGGTCGGGGTCGCGGTCGAGGTGGAGGTTGGGGTGATGGTGGCGGTAGCGGTAGCGGTGGGGGTGGGGGTTTCGGTTTGCCAGGCGATGATGGGCCAGCGCCGCTCGGCGTCAAGCTGGCAGCCGGTGAGCAGCAGCGCCGCCCATAGAATGATTAGCCCCGCCCCGTAAGGCCGGCTTAAAATCTTCCAAGCAGGAACGCCGTCAAGAAACTTTGGGGCGCTCCCAGACCATTTGTAACGCCACATAGGGCGATATTATGCCATATTTATCTTCTTTGGGCCAACACTTCGGGGTGGAGGAAGAGGAAGATGCACAGCAGCCCGCCGAGTCCGCCGCCCAGGTGGGCAAAGACGCCGACGCTGGTATGGACCAGTCCTTCTTGAACCAACTCGCCAATCAGGGCGTTGACCAGTAAATTCTGCACAATGTGCATCCAGGCCGGTATCCATAGAGGGATGGGGACGGGAATAATCCAAAAGGCTACAAAAGTCAGGATGCGCTCATCAGAGTAAAGGAACAGGTAGGCGGTCATAACCCCAAAGATGGCGCCGCTGGCCCCCAGGCCGGGAATGGCCAGGAAGGCCGGGTTTCTAAACAGGCCGGTGACGGCGTCGAAGATGCTGCTGGTGAAGAGGCAGAGCAGGTAAAAGAAGAGAAAGCGAACCGGGCCGGTGGCGTCTTCTACCTTGCGCCCAAAGAACCACAGGGCAAACATATTGCCCACCAGATGCCCAAGCCCGCCGTGCAAAAAGCCGCTGCTTAACACCGAGAAGGCCCCCAAACCCTGCCCGTTCAAAATCAATTTGGGCACATCCAGAAAAGGATAAAGTTTGAGAATCGCATCCTTGTCAGAATAGCGCCACAACATCAGCGTGACCACGAGATGAATCAGCACATTCAAAATGACCAGGCTCAGCGTCATCCAGGGAAAGCCGCGCCGGCGCATCCGGCGGTCTTTGAGCGGCAGCAGGGTAAAGAAGCTGGCGATAATGGTGACGATTTCAACGAGTGTTTTCATAGGTTGGGGTAACTGTTTGGGCTAAAGGTGACTGGCACTTTGCCCTTGACCAAGCGCCAGTCGCCTTAATCGTTATAGGTCGGGCGGAACGGGCCAGGTTTGTCCAATGGGCATCATAATCAAGACGAAGGCAAAGAGCCAGCAAAACAGGCCAAAGAAGGCAACGGGCCAACGCATGGCCGTGGCGCTGAGTCCCTCCCGGCCCACCAGTTGGCAAATCAATGGATTGCGGGGCAAACTATCGCCGCTGACCCATAAAAATGCGCCCAAAACAGCTACCAGGAGCGCCAGCCAGCCAGTCCAGCTTATCCACCAGGGGCGCAGGCCGGAATCGAGCAAAACCGCCAGCAGACACACCAGCACCGGCCCGCTCATCTGGCGGGTCAGCTCGGCCCAGCCGGTCATCATTGCTTCGGGCAAGGCCGGGTGCAGGGCCTCAAGCTGCTGCCGCACCTGCCGGCTCTCCACCGAGCCGGCCTCTAGCAGTTTGGCGGCCCGCCGGTAGGCTTGCGCAGCGTCTTTGGAGCGGCGCGCCTGCTCATAAAGCTGGCCCAAACGCAGCCAGGCCTGGCCATGCTGCGGGTTAAGCGTGGTCACTTTGAGATAATAGGAATAAGCCTGCTCGATTTCGCCCCGCTGGCGCAGCAGTTCAGCCAGGGCGTAATGCACCTGCGGCGAGCCGGGATTCGCCTTTAAAGCCTGTTCCAAGCTGCGAGTGGCGCGATCCAGGCGTCCCAAACCCACTTGAGCTTCACCCATATGCAGGTGCAAATCAGGATAATCCGGTTGTAAGGTTTCTACAGCCTGCCAGGCTTTAAGGGCCTCCTCATATCGCTCATTTTCCTGGTACGCCAGCCCCAAGCCGGCAAAAAATTCCACCGGGCGGCGATAGTTACCCAGCAATTGACCGCAGGTGGGGCAGTTTTTTTGCTCCACATCCGTCTCAGCCCCGCAGGCCGGACACGGCAGCGCCAGCGGGAGTTTGCAGTGAGGACACGCCATAGCGATGGTAGAGACAGGCTGGCGGCAGAAAGGACAGCTCACCTGGGCGATTTTTGAAGGGGCAGCTTTAGAAGCCGTTTGAGAACCGGCCGGCCGGGTTTCTACGCCTGGCCCGGCGGCGGGTGCGCCGGGAGCGCCCGGCGAGGAGCCGTCGCCGACAGGGTTTTTGGATAGGTTGGTGGTCGAGTTTTGACCTGGTGAGGCAGCGGGGGAAGTCAAACGATGATAGCGGCCGGTGGTAGAACGAGAAGCGGGCGACGAGGACAATGGTTGCGGCGGAGGGGTTGGCGGCTGCTGGCGCAGGCGGGCCAGGGCTTGCCGGGCTACCGGGTGCTGCGGGTCAAGGGTGAGGACATTTTCAAGGCAGATTTCTTGCTCGATCCGGCTTTTGACCACCCCGCTTAACCACAACCAGGCCAGCAGGTTGGTTTCATCCAGATCGGTCACTTGCAATAAAAGCTGTTGAGCCTGCTCTTTTTGACCGGCTTTGGCGGCGGCGATACCCTCGTGGAGTAGTTTTTGAAGGTTCGGGTCAGGCATGGCAAACTCCGAAGAAGCCGCTTCTCAGCCTAAAGGCGCGACACGCTTATGAGGAGTGAGATTAAGCCTTGAATGGAGTCAAAACATCATTTCATGTGTAAAGTATAGCGCACTTAAGCAAAGTAATGAGTCCATTATATCGAGTTCTGGGCTTAATTACAATCCCCCTTTCAGGTGGCCAAAGTAAGCTTTTTGTCCTATGAACCCAAAATAGAGAACCTCGCCGGGATTTGGGGATGAAAAATAATGAGCAAAAAGTGAGCATTTTTTGAGCTGGAAATTGAACAGAACCTTCGGCTAAACTGGGGACATCATCAGCGGTAACGTTATTTGTAACGATTACCAGACGATGAGGCGGTAAGATGAGGCTATTAAATCAAATTTACTGATTGCCTAAAAAAAAGGAGCCAAAAATGTTTCAGCAAGGGACTTCCCAAACCATGATCTCGACCGCAGCCAATGTTAACGGCAGCAACTTCGGCTGGACCCAGTCGCCCCTGGCCAGCTTTCTCATTACCAGCCAGGACACCGGCGGCAAGGCTGCTTTGATCGAAACGACGCAGCGCCAGGGTAGTGAACCGCCCCGCCACAGCCATCACGATACCGATGAGACTTTTTATGTTATTGCCGGGAAAATGACTTTTTACGTGGACGGGCAGACCATCTCGGCGCCGGCCGGAACCAGCGTCTTCATTGAGCGGGGCAAGGAACATTCCTTTAAGGTAGACACCGCCACCGCCAATACCCTGGTCCTCTTGACCGCTGCATAACCCCAAAATTTAAAGGCGAGTCTATAAAACTGCCAGCCTATACACATGATTGGAAATAAGCAAGTCAGGTAAGAAATAACCACAGATTTCACAGATTGCCCAAATTTATTATTCTCTAATCGGTGAAATCTGTGGTTAAATTAAGCTGCTTGTACCGAGATTCTTTATTCCTGATAATGTTTATCAGGGTTTAGAGGGAGGGCCAGGATAACCCGGGTGTATGCCCCTGGCTCACTCTCTAGCGAGAGCGTGCCGCCGATCACCGCCAGCATGGTGCTGTGCAGGGCCAGGCCCTGACCACTGCCGCCATCGCTCCTTCTGGCGGCCAGGCCCACCCCGTCATCTTCAATCGTCATCTCCAAACCCTCCCGCCAACAAACCGTAATTTTCAGGCGCAGCGGCGCAGCGATTTCCGCGCGAGCATGTTTGGCGGCGTTGCGAATGGCTTCACGGGCGGCATAAAAGAGCACTTCGGCGCTGAGGGCAGGAATAGCCTCAATTTTTGGCTCGACCCCCGGCTGAATGTGCCAGGCGACTTCATCAAAAGCGTGGCGCTGTTCATTTTCAACAGTGCGGCGCAGGGCTTCAATCAGGCCCACCCTGGCCAGATCAGAGGTGACGGCCCCGGGCATGTCGCGCAGGAGTTGGGAGATTTGCTGATGCACGTCGGTGAGGAGGGCTACAACTTCGGCGTGCGGATGAGTTGAACGTTGAACGTTGAACGTTGAACGTTGAACGTTGTCATTTGTTGGCGGTCGCCGGTCGGCGGTCGGCGGTCGGCTGCTGGCGGTCAGCATGAGCATGGCCGTGTGCAGGCTGGGCAAAATGTCGTCGTGCAGCACGCGCCGGGTGTGGCGGTCGAGCAGTTGAGTTTGGGCCAGGCGTTGGCGCTGCAGCTCCATCAAGCGGCGGGCCAGCTCGGCGCTGGCCTGGGTGTCAATAAGGCGTTCGCCGCCGGCCCGCGCAGTTTCAATCTCCTCCTGGGTGTACAAACCGCCATCGCGCTTTTCACCCAGCAGCAGCAAACCGATGAGGCCGCGCTCGCTCCACAGGGGGACGGCCCACAGCGCGCCGCCGTACTCCGCCGGGTCGAGCGGCAGGCAGATGGTCTGCGGGGTCAGAGTTGGGAGCAGCGGAGCAGGGGAGCGGGGGAGCGGGGGAGCGCCGGTGGGAAAAGTCCAGCCGGGGCCAACCAGCGAGGCCAGCGGCCCCAGGGGGAGTAGGTAGGCTACCCGCGTCCCCAGAACACCAGCGCACAAGGCGTGGAAGCCCCCACCCTGACCCCGCTCGCGCGCCTCCGAAGAGGAGGGGGTCAGCAAATGCTCATACAAGCCCTGGCTGCTGACAAAGGGGCGTAGAAATTCAATGTAGTGGTCGCGCTCGGCAAAGGAGCGCCAGCTAAAGAGGGCGTAAAAGAGCACCATCACGATGGTGGCCAGGAGCAGGCTGTAGATGGGGCGCAGGTGAAAAGTTAAATTCCAACTGACCAGGGCGCTGTAACCGGCGGCCAGGATGACGGCGCTGCGCCAGTGACGAAAGAAGCCGCGCCGGGGCAGGGCTTTGCCGGTGAAAATCTCGTATGACACGATGGCCCGGCCCATCAGGATGATGACGGCGGCAATGAGGGTGGCGATGGCGAGGTCGAACCAGGCAATGGGCGTGGCCATTTCGTTCAAGCCGCGCGGGCCAAACGGCTGGCGGGCGCTGAGGACAATCCACAGCATGACCCAACCCACCAGCAGGCTGACCAGCAGTAATAACAGCGAGGCGGCCATGAGCCAGGGCCGGGCGCGGCGGCGGGCCAGATCACCCATGACCCGGCCGGAGGGGGCGGGCCGGCGCAGCGCCGCCAGCGAGAGCACGATGCACAGGGTAATGTAAAGCGGGTAAACCAGGATGAGCAGCGGAACCCCGCCGATTTCCGGGGTGGCCGAGAGCTTGAGCTGTATCACCTGGACAAAAGAGGGCAAAGGATTGGCCAGGATGAGCAGCCCGGTGAGCACGACCGCCAGGCCGGTGGTCAGGAAAAGCCAGGGGCGCTGCCATTGTAGGGGCGCACGGCTGTGCGCCCCTACGGTGATTGTCCCAATGGGCAAGGTCTCCCAAAAGCCGGCGTACCACAGCATGGCGACATACCAGGCCAGCGGAACCAGGACGACCGGCAGCCAGCCGGTGCGCCACCAAAAATTGAGGCCGGGGCCGATGAAACTGAAGCCATAGCCTAAAATGGCCGAGTGGCTGACAAAAAAGGCTCCGCTGACCAGCAGCCCGCCCCCGCTCAACCACACTCCCCAGGTGCGCCGCTCTGCGTTGAGCAGCACGGTCAAGCCCAACCACAACAACAAAATCGTATTGAACAGTGATATGGCCAGAATCGGCCAGTCAAGCCAGGTGTTGCCGGTCATGTTTCCTTCAACAGAGGAGCGGGGGAGCAGGGGGGCAGGGGTGAAATTTCTCCTCTGCTCCCCTGCCCCTCTGCCCCTCTGCTCAATTCCCTTCCCATACGATCCACTCTCCACGCTCGTTCAGCACACGGGCGATGCCTTCGGCGTCCCAGGTGATGAGCCGGCCAGCTTGCATAATCAGCGCGGCGCGGGTGCGGGCGATTTTTTCATCGGTGGTGGTTTCATCCAGGCCCCAGGCGGCGTAAATTTGGCCGTTGGTGCGGCTGATGGTGCGCTTATCCTTAAAGCCCAGCCGGGCGGCGATTTGCTCGTTGCTCAAGCCCTGGGCCAGCAGCCTGGCCACGGCTTGCTCGTTGGGTTCCAGCAGGGCCAGCGGCGACTGCTCATCTTTGTGGCGCACCTCCTGCACCCGCGATTCGATGTCGGGGTCAATGAAGCTGCGCCCGGCTACGGCGTCTTGCAGCAGGGGTAGAATCATCTGCGGCAGCAGGTAATTGGATTTGCGCACGTAGGCGTAGTGGCTGAGGATGCCGGAGCGCCGAAAGTCGCGGTAATAGGCGTCGTCATCCTGGATGGAGTAAAAGACCACCGGCAGGCGGGGAAACTCGCGCCGGATGGCCACCGCCGCCTCGATGCCGTTCATCACCCCGGCCAGTTGCACGTCCATCAGAATCACATCCGGTAGACCTTTGAGGTTTTTCGCAGAGCGTACCTCAAAGGTCTGGCTGGCCGCCTCCAAACAAAAGGCCAGCGCCGCTTCGCCGCTGCCGCAGTTGTGAACGACGCGCAGCGCGCCGGTGGCTTCCAGGCCGGTGGTCAGGGCGGCCCGGAGTTTAGGGTTGTCTTCGACGATGAGGAGGGTAAGCATGGGGTTGTACCGGCGGCTATCTTAAAAATGTGATAACAGAGAGGTTAGGCGGCGGTTTGTTGCATGAGTTCGGAAAGTTTCTGCTGCAGCCACAGATTAACCAGAGTCTCGACCTGCACTCTCCGTTGACAGGCTTGTTTCGCCAAAGCAACGAATAACTCAGACTCTATTTGCATAAGCTAAGTATAGCACCGAACCTTCCACAGCCAACTTTTCACCGCCGGTGGCTTCCAGGCCGGTGGTCAGGGCGGCGCTCACCCCCTAATCCATCTCAAATACAGCCAACACCGGCAGATGATCCGAGCCGCCGCCGTCGGTGAGGGTGTAGACGCCGAGGGGTCTTACCGCTCCGCGATACCAGACGTAGTCTATGTGCTGCAAATCGGTATCCTGGCCGGCATGGGGTGGCTCATTGCCCGGCAGCCGCCAGCCTACGTTCCGGGCGGCGTTGTTCATCACATGGAACTCATTTAAACTTTTGCAATTGTGGTGGAAATTTTGTCAATGAATGAGGTAACGAATAAACGAATGGGGCGATAATTCGTTTATTCGTTCAAAATTCGTTGACAGGTGGGTGCAAATAAAAAGTCTAAATGAGTTCATGGTCTAAAATTTTCACGGAACTGGACGTTTCGTAGCTGTTGCAATCACAGCCCAGAATCACCGTCCCTTCTTGGCGCTCAATTTCGGCCAGCAGCAGTTCCACCTGCCGGTTCTGGTCGCCGGTTCGCTGCTCAACGACCTGGGGAATGTCTTTCCAGGCGACCCACCACAGGCCGTAAGCCAGCAAATGGGCCGAAATAAAGGTTAACTCTCGCTCATTGACTTTGGTCTTCACCACCACCGCCGGGCGGTCTGCCTGTAAATTCAAAACGTAACTATCAGCCAGGGGATGGCGGCTAAACACGGCGGTTGTACCAAAGCGGTTCTCATATTTCACTCCACCCCCACCAACCAGCCATAGGCCACCTGTTGGCTCAAATGATACGAGGGCCAGGGCTGCGCCGCCAGTTCCTGGGCCAGCCGCGCCCGGCGAGCGCGCAGGTGGTCGGCCAAAATAACCCGCTCCTCCGGCTTGACCTGCGTCAACCCGGTCACCAGCACCGGCACGGCGTCATCGGAGAGGGTGGTCAGGTAAGCCACGTCCAGCTTATCGTTGGCGCGGGCGTAACCCTCGCTCTGCGGGGCAATGAACTCGTCCAGGTGGGCCAGGTTTTGCCGGGCGATGAAGGCATCGGGGTTGAGCAGGTTCAGCGTGATCACAAAACCCAGGGCCGCTGCAAAGGCGCCAATGGGGAATCGCTGCGGTTGGAGCCACAGGGTCAGCAAAAACCAGCCAAAGGTGGTGGCCAGCCAGATCATAAAGACGTGGCTGTACAGACGCAGTTCGGTGTAACCGTAAGCCATCTCATACAGCAGCAGCCGCTGAAAGGCCGAGGCCAGCATAACCAGCACCAACATGACCATGAGGCTGCTCAACTCCCGGAAGCCCGACCGGCGGCGGGTGACGGCTTGTACGGTCAGGATAAGGCCCAGGGTCAACACCGAGACAGCGATCAGCTCAAAAAAGCCGCGCCGGGCGTATTCGGCGTAGGTGTAGCCGGCCGCGCTGATGTTGGCCTGTCCACCAAAGAGATAGGCAAATTGGATCCAGCCAAAAGCCAGAAAGAGCAGGTCTACCAGCCCCAGCAGGATGGAAACCTCGATCAGGCCCAGGGAGACAACGCCGCTCAAGCCGCCGGAGAGCTTCTCCAACGGGCCGGGGTGGCCGGCAGACCGCTGCCAGGCGTAGACCAGGCCGCCGGCCACCAGCCAGGCTATCACAATGATGATGACCCCGCGCCAACTCCACTCCAACAGGTCAGACAAAAATTCCAGATGCAGCACATCGTCAATGTAGCCGGCAAAAACCAAGTCGGCCGAGGCCAACAGGCAGGTAAAAACCAGCAGCACCGGCAGGGCCAGCAGCAGCCCGCGCAGCACCGGCAGCAGGCTGCGTTTGCTGTGGCTTTGGGCCGTTTTTAAGTCCACACTGTTTGCCAGCAGCGGTCCCGGTCGCACGATGATGTTTCCGACCGTTTGCAGCAGCGCCAGCGGATAGCCCGGCAGCCCCAATTTATCCACCGCCCCCAGCGCATAAAAGTGAGCCAGCAATCCTAACAGCCCCAGGCAGACCGTCCCGTTGAGAAAGGTGACAAAGGCGTTGGCCCGCACAAACACCATCGCTGCGCAGAAGAGCAGCGGCAACACCAGCCACAGGTTGCGTCGAGCCGGTGGTATGCCCTGTCTCCACCCCAGGCCAAACAACGCGGTGATGAGCAGGCCCACAAAGAGCAGCATCGAGATACCCAGGGTTTTGCCGTAAAAGAGGACATCCCAACTCCAGCCCAGGAATAA